>JAKAEH010000135.1 GCA_021825955.1 bacterium
TTTTCCATAGCAGGAGAGAGTATTCTTATTTGGACAACTCTTGCTTTCGCCGGATTTTTTGTAATTGAAAGACTTTTCATTTTTATTCATCATCATGGAGAGGAAAATCCTGAAGTTGCAAAGGAAGAAATGAGACTTCCCATACCTTTTCTTTTGTTTGGGGACGGTATGCACAACTTCATGGACGGGATTTCAATCGCAACAAGTTTCTTGGTTAGTTTTCCGCTTGGATTGGTAACTACAATTGCAGTATTTGTCCATGAAATACCTCATGAGCTGGGAGATTTCGGGATATTAGTACATAAAGGATATGGAAAAGGAAAAGTATTTGGGTTTAATTTGCTTACGGGAATTTTAGCTATCATAGGAGCTCTACTAGCCTTTTATGTAGGCAGTTTTTTTCAAAAAGTAATTCCGGTAATGCTTGCTATTACAACAGCTAACTTTCTTTACCTTTCGGCTACGGATTTGCTTCCGGAAATTCATGATAAAGCAAAGAGAAGCCTGGCATTAAGTGAAACAATATTTTTTCTATTGGGAATAGCGTTAATCGTTGCTTTGATTAAAGTTTTAGGCTAAGCGGCACATTTTTCCCTCATAAAGGCTTTTTAGACTATATATTATAGAAAATGTAAGAAGAGCCAAGACTAATAAATGTAGCCCCAATGTTCCGAAGGGTATAAAAGACAAGGAGGCAGAAATTCCCAACAGAGACAACACCGAAAAACCGCAGGAAGAACACCCTGCGACAGCCATTCCTAAAAGAGCGCTTCCCCCAACAGTAAAATTTAGTTTACCTTTTTTGTTTTCAAGAAACATTATAGTTTTAATAACTAAAAGGAGGTTAAGCCCAACAAGAAGAGAGGTGATAACAATAAGTACAAAATCAAGATTTGAAAAAGCGGTAATTGAGCCTTCTAGAAGATTGGAAATTATTGAAATTTTATAACCAATAGGAAAGTTGCCTAAGAATGTGTGGTAAGTAAGGTTATAGTTTAAGATTAGCACAGAGAAAGCAAAATATAAAAAGGAAGTAATTAAAATAAAGAACACTGATTTAAGCGAAAAGAGTTGTTCTTTTGCAGTGAGACCGAAAGAGGATAAGGACATTTTATTTAGCTTTTGCTAATTCCTGGTCAATGAGTGTTTTAAATGCGCTGTAGGGTTGTGCTCCTACCACCGATTGTCCGTCAACAAAGCTTGTCGGCGTCCCGTTTACTCCGGCTGTTTGTCCGTCTTTTACATCGCTTGCAACCTGAGAAGCATATTTGTCTCCGTCTAAGCAGGAGTTAAATTGGCTTGTATTAAGGCCTAGGTCTGAAGCAAACTGTTCAAGATTAGCCTTACTGAAAGCTCCCGAATTCTCTTGCCCCTGGTGTTTGTAAAGGTAGTCGTGATAATCCCAGAATTTTCCTTGGTCGTTAGCACAATAAGCTGCTTCGGAGGCCCAAGTTGACTCCTGTCCTAAGAATGCATAGTTTCTGAATGCGAATTTAATTTTTCCAGTGTTAACATAATCTTTTATTAATGGGGTTTCTACATTAGTAAACCATTGTTCGCAGAAGGGGCATTGAAAGTCGGCGAACTCGACTACCGTTACCTTTGCGTTTTTATCTCCAAGAACCGGGAAAGCTCCGGTAGAAACATTTACTTTTGCTCCGGGCGCAGGTGTTGCTGCTCCCGATGCTTGAGGTGCAGCGGCTTGCTGATTACCGGCATTTCCATTTTGATTCTCAAGATAGGCAACTTTTGTTGTTAATACTCCTAAAAGAAAAGCTGCAACCAGTAAAAGAGCCATTAAAACAGGTGTATATCTCATATTTTGCAGGTTAAATTCGGGGATTTTAAATGAAACTACTTTTTCCGCTTTAGCTTCGGAAACCGGTGCTTTTTTCTCTACTGCTTTCTTTGGCATACGTGCATTTTATATTTTCCAAAGATTTATTGTCAATAGGTAAAAGGTAAGTATTACTTCTTTTATCAATGTATTTATAGTATAATTCCAAAAATTATGAGTGCCGAAAATAAATACGGAACTCTGCCATATCCGGGTTGGGAAGACCTTAATTATTTTGCACCAAGAGAATTTTTAAGAGCAAGCAAGCTTATCGGTATTCCTAGGTTCCACGCCGTTGAGGAAATGTCCCAAAGAACTACTGTCTTAGACCATTCGGTAAGAGTACTATCTTTTTCTATACATTTTTCAGACATGCTTTTGGAACTTGGAGTAGAGGTTAATCAGCCCCATATTATTTTTATGTCCGACCATCACGATGACTGCGAAATAGTTACCGGTGATATACCAACTCCCGTAAAGGCAAAAGCTACAGAAGAGGAAAAGAGAAAAATGGACGAGGAAGAGCTGGAAGCAGCAACCATTATTGAAGAGTTGGTTGGTAAACCCGCAACTGTTCCAAGTTTTAGAGAGGCTTTGGAAGAATACAGAAAACAGGAAACAGTAACTTCAAGGCTCATATATTATCTTGATAAATGGGACGGTTTACATGAAGCTGTTCATGAAGTAGTTACGGGAACAAATAAAGAAGGTTTTAGGCAGGTAATAAGGGATTATGAACCTGCTTTTGCAAGGCTTAGAGAAAAGAATAAAGACTGGATGGAGGTAATAGAATTATTTCTAGGCGTAGGTTTTTTTGATTTTCCAAATCCTGATTCATTGACTCCAAAAACCGTACAAGACGCAGATTTTAGCGATGTAGGTGCTTTTATAGGAAGTTTGTCTTCGGGAAATCCTGACAGTTATCAGTTTTGGCTTTCTTTAAACAAAGCAGGTTTTATGGTTGATTTTTTACACAGAACTTTTCCCGGGTGGTTAAGTTCGGTTCCTAAAAATGTTTTGGAAGATATTAAAAGAGTAAAAAGAGGTGAAGAAAGAAATTCTTTGGGACTTTATCTTCCTTCCTCTTACCTTAGAAAACCTACTTTTGGGGAAAGTCTTGCTATGGACGATAGTTTAGATAGAATAGACGCAATGGCATCTATAATAAGAGAACAAACAGGCAGAGAAAGGGCTCCCGATGAACTATTTTTTTATGTATAATTAAATAAGATAGGGGGTGATGAAACATGATGTGGGGTTACGGAAATTACCAAGCAGGCTTTGCCGGCTTTTGGATATTGGGAGTTGTTTTCTATTTAGTAGCTTTTTTTGATTTGGTTCTTTTGGGAATGTGGCTTTGGAAACAGCTTAAAAAGAAATAATAAATTGACATATTAAAATTTATGTTCTACTCTAATCTTAATGAGTAAATCTTCTGTTCTTGAAATCCCCGAACCTAAAGTTTCTTCTTTGATATTTGCCGATACAAGATTTGCTCTAATTTGGCTTTTATTAAGGGTTTATGTCGGCTGGGAATGGTTTTCCGCGGGTCTTGAGAAAGTACAGAATCCTGCATGGGTAGGAAAAGGGGCAGGAACTGCGCTTTCGGGATTTTTAGCAGGAGCATTGGCAAAATCTTCGGGAGCCCACCCTGATGTTCAATCCTGGTACGCAACTTTTCTTCAGCAATTTGTTCTTCACAATACCGTTCTTTTTTCCTACATAATATCTTTCGGAGAACTTTTTGTTGGTATAGCTCTAATATTAGGACTTTTTACAGGAATTTCGGCATTTTTCGGTGCATATATGAACATGAATTATCTTCTGGCCGGTACAATAAGTACTAATCCTATT
>JAKAEH010000136.1 GCA_021825955.1 bacterium
TGTTGATTACCTTCAGCTTGCAGATCCGGGGAGACGTTACGATAATAGAGTTCAGGAAGTTTCGATTATTTCACAGGGAATGAAAAATCTTGCAAGGGAATTAAAAATTCCGGTGATTGCAGTTTCCCAACTTTCAAGAGCGGTTGAACATAGGGGAGAAAGAAAACCCCAGCTTGCGGATTTAAGAGAGTCGGGAGCAATCGAGCAGGATGCGGATGTTGTTATGTTTTTGTACAGACCAGATGCCGAAGTGACATCTAATATTATGCCTACAAAGCTTCTTATTGCGAAGCACAGAAACGGCCCCGTTGGAGAAATAGATTTACTTTTCAGAGGAGATAGGATAAGATTTTATAATACGGATAAAAAACGGGAAGGGGGTGAATAATAATGGACGATACACAAAACCAAATGCCGGGAGTACCACAACAAGACCCAAACCAGCCGGTAATGCCGGGAGTTCAAACTCCTCCTGCAGAACCGACAGTACCAGCACAGCCAGAGCCTGAGGCTCCAGTTGAGCCGGGTTTCCCAACGCAAACACCGCCGGTGCCAGAAACACCGCCGATGCAGGAACCAACAGTAGTTCCGGGACAGAGTGAACCGCAGGTTCCTCCAGTT
The DNA here is from genome assembly GCA_021825955.1 of bacterium. The sequence continues at coordinate 622 of JAKAEH010000136.1, forward strand.
CCTGGACAGACCCCTCCCGTCGGAGGAGACACAAGTGGTACTCAAGGAATGGCTTAAGGTCAAACTTTGAAATTTTTAAATTAAACCAATCCATGTTTTTCGTGGGTTGGTTTAATTTTTTTAAGGAAAATTAGGATTTAGTTTAAATAATATGATACTATTCAGTAATGAAAGGTTTTGTTTCTGCCTTAGCAGTTATATTCTTCCTACTTTCAGTTGTTGGATTTCAAAACTGGTTCGTAAATCGAAATAACCACTCTTATGCACCTAACTTTGTGTTTTTTATTTTGGCTTTCTTAATTTGTGTTGGATATTTATATATTCAACATCTAAAGTTAAAAAAACACTAATTACATTTTTGAGGTTTACTTGAAAGTTATCTTCTCCGCCGTATAACTTTATAAACTATTTATATTTTAGATTTTTTAGCTATTGTGTGGTGGCCGAGGCCGATGCGGTTGGAGTTGGAGAAGGAGTTGCAATTGTCCCCTGTCCGTTATAAACAAAGTTTCTGGTATACGTTTGAGTTGTTTGGTTTACTGTGCTTTGAACCCTTAATTCAAATCTAATATTTCCGTTTGGTATATTATAAAGACAGGGATTATTGCTATTATAGTCCGACCATGTCCCTCCGTTTATCCTATAAGACCACACGACCGAACAATAACTTGTGTCGGAATAAGTTATGTTTACACAGACAGGATTATCGCTTACCGTTTGATTTTCCAAAGGGTAGGCTATAGAAACAGGACCTATTTGTTTTTTGCATGCGGGGGAGGGAGTAGCGTTATTGTTTGAATTTGGCACAGTACTTGGAGATACAATAATTACCTGTTGGGTGGGAGAAGGAGAAGTACTGGCAATGGGTTTTTTTAGGTTGTTAAGATTGCTGTAATTAAGAACGATTACCGACAACAAAACCGGAATTGTAAGAAGGGCGGCTATGAAATCTAAATGGTGTTTTTTATTTGGCGCATTTTTTATAACGCGGATAGTTTTTGAAATTTTCCCCGATAATTTCTCTTTCATAAATTATATTGGTAAACATTATGAGTCTTACGGCTGAAAGGGCGCTTAGAAGACTTACTAAGAAAATTATACCGTAGCTCTAAATATTAATCAATGCTTTTTAGCTTTTTTTAGATTTTGCTTAACTTTTGGAGTATTTTTGATATAATAGCCGGTATGGGCAAGTGGCGGAATGGTATACGCGGTAGTCTCAAAAACTACTGGCCGTAAAGGCCGTGAGGGTTCGACTCCCTCCTCGCCCACAAACAATTGTTGAACCTTCAAGTGCCTTTATTTTTCCAGGTTCAAATGTTAGAATATAGCTTATGAATTTTGAATTTTCAATGAATCCCTTAAGTAAAGTTTCCTCTGACGTTATTGTAGTTTTTGCTTTTCAGGAAGAAAAGAAAGAGCAGGGGATAGTGCCTCTTGGAAGTTTTTCCGAGGTAGATAAAATTCTAAAAGGAAAAATTTCAAAAGCAGCGGAATTACTAAAATTTAAAGCCAAACGCGGCGAATCATTTAATTTTATTCCAGAAGGGGAAATCTTGGCTCCTTTTATTGTTGTTTTGGGGCTTGGCAAAAAAAGCGAATTTAAAGGAGATTATTTAAGAAGAGCAATGGGCTTATTGGCTTCTAAAATTAACAAAAAAGCAAAATCAATTGCCCTGGAAGTTCCTTCGGAAGACGAGATAACTACGTCCTTGGGCTTAAGTTCCAGACTTATTGCAGAGGGTTTAATGCTTGGAAACTATGAGTTTGTAAAATATAAAACAACAAACGGAAAAGAGAAAAACGTTCTTTCTACGGTTATATTTTCAAAACTAATAGGAAAAAGTATAAAAGAGGAGCTTGAGAAAGCAAAGATATATTCCGAAGCTACAATTTTGGCAAGAGATTTGGTAAACGAACAGTCTGCAGTTGCAACGCCAACTTACCTTGCGGATATAGCAAAACAGATTGCCAAAAAAGATCCTAGCCAAATTACTTGTAAAATTTTTAGCAAAGAACAGGCCGAAAAAATTGGAATGGAGGCTTTTTTAGGTGTCGCAAGAGCTTCCGCAACTCCTCCTAAATTTATCCACCTTGAATACACCCCTTCGGGCAAAAAGAATAAAAAGAAAATTGCAATTGTAGGTAAAGGCATCACTTTTGATAGCGGCGGAATAAATGTTAAACCGGGCAGCAGCATGATAGACATGAAAATGGATATGTCCGGAGCTGCAATTGTATTAGCTGTATTCTCCGTAATTTCAAGCATTAAACCGGATTTTTCCGTAATAGGTCTAATAGCTGCTACCCCAAATTTAATTTCGGGTTCTTCTCTTGTTCCGGGAGACGTAGTGAAGGCATTAAACGGAAAGACTATAGAAATTTTGGACACAGATGCCGAGGGAAGAGTAACAATGGCGGACAGTCTGTCTTATGCAGTAAAAGAGGGGGCAACGGAAATTCTTGATTTTGCAACGCTTACGGGAGCGTGCATGGTTGCTTTAGGGAATGATATTACCGGACTTTTTTCAAATAACAGGGATTTAGCGGAAAAAGTTAAAAAAGCCGCTTTTGAGGCAGGAGAAAAGATGTGGGAATTGCCTCTGGAAAAAGAATATAAAGACATGAATAAAAGTGAGGTAGCCGACATTGCAAACATTCCAAACTCCCGTTATGCAGGAGCAATTACCGCAGCACTTTTTCTTGAAGAGTTTGTGGATGATAGGCCCTGGGTTCACATGGATATTGCCGGTCCCGCATTTGCTTCAAAGCAAACGGACATCGGACCAAAAGGAGGTACTGGACACGGAGTCAGAACCGTTCTAAACTTATTATCATGATAGGAGTAACAGATTTAAGATCGGGAACAATTTTTGAAGACCAAGGTAATATTTACCAGGTACTTTCTTATGAGCATATTAAGATGGGGAGGGGAAGTGCCAATATAAAAGTTAGAGTAAAAAATATTAGAAGCGGTTCGACAACAGACAAGAGTTTTATAAACGGAGCCAAGGTAAATGAATTGCAGGTTATAAAAAAAGACCTGCAA
>JAKAEH010000137.1 GCA_021825955.1 bacterium
CAGGATAAAACAAACAGCTATTCTTTTGATTATAATTTTTTCGGTATTTTTAGGATATATTATTTTCCAGTACAGATATGCTTTTTTAAATCCGCCTCTTGATATTCAGGCACCAACAGATAATTCAACGGTTTCTTCGTCGCAGATCAAAGTTATGGGCAGAACGGATTCCAATTCAACGGTTTATATCGATAGCGATCTGGTTGCGGTGGATGCTTCCGGAAACTTTCAAAAAATAATAAATGTTTTTCCGGGGAAAATCACGATAACAATTAAAGCGATAAGTAAATTTTCAAGGGAAACCGTAAGAACGATACAGATTGATGTTAAAGGAGGCTCTTGACCTTTTAGCCGATTTAGGTTAAGTTATGTAATATGATAGATCCTGCCCAAACAGTGCTTTTTTTAGTCGTCATAATATTGACGCTACTCCTTCTTATTTTAGGAATTCAGGTATTCTTCATATTAAGAGAATTAAGAAAAACCATAGAAAAGGCAAACAAAGTTCTAGACGATACGGGAATGATTACGGAAAGCGTATCTAAACCGATATCTTCTCTTTCCACGCTGACAATGGGGTTAAAAACCGGAGCAACGATTGCCAGGATTCTAAGCGGAGGCAAAAAACACCACAAAAAAGATGAATAATAACGGTAACAAATTTATGGACGGATTTGTGCTGGGTGCAGTTATCGGAGGCGCTGCTGTTTTTCTGTTTGGAACAAGAACGGGAAAAAATCTTATGAAAATAGTTTCCGAACAGGGACTTGATGGTTTGGTTAGCCTCTTGGAAGAGTATGATTTAGCGGATTGGGCAGAGGAAGAGGAATTTGAAGAACCCACAAAAGCTGCATCTTCAGACTCAAATAGCCAGGCAAATGAGCAAAAAGAAGCTGTGGAAGAAACAAAAAATAATTCCAAAAGAAGATTTTTTAAAAAACTAAGAAGATAACGGCCTCTTTATTTGCAGTTAGCATTACTGCGCTCCGTACTTTTTGACATTAGCATTGTGTCCCTCAAGCGTTGTTGCAAAATGCAGGTGTCCTTGTTTATCCGAATAAAAATACAAATAATTTGTATTTGCAGGATTAAGAGCGGCCTTTATAGAGGAGAGGCCAGGATTTGAGATTGGCGTAGGAGGGAGTCCAACATTTTTACGTGTATTATAAGGCGAATTTATGTTCAGATCATCTACCGTTAAATCTTTTTTCCACCAGGATTTTTCTGCAGGTTGATAGCCTAAAGCATATTGTACAGTTGGGTCTGAGCCTAGTGGCATTCCTATGTTAAGTCTGTTTAGAAAAACAGATGCAACAATCGGTCTGTCTTCTGCGAAAACAGCCTCCCTTTCTACAATAGAAGCAATTATTATGCTATCAGCATCGGATAAGCCGTTTGCTTTTGAAGTTTTGACGCTTGCAAATTTCTCTTCAAAATTATTTTTAAAAATAGAAATAACCATATTTACGTCAGCGTCTCTTGGTATTAAATACGTATCAGGAAAAAGGTATCCTTCGTTTGCGTCAAGGCTAGCTCTCCAGCTTTCTTTATATGTAGGTAGCTTTTCTTTTAAGATATCAGCTATTTCATCCGCTCTTAAACCTTCGGGAATTGTAACCCATATATCAAGTGTTCCATGTGTAAGATTCGATGCAATTTCCTGCGCGCTCATAGACCGGTTTAGCCTGAAGTCTCCGGCCTGAATCTGTTTGTCCAGCCCTTCCTGTTTTGTGAGCAAAAAGAATACAATGGGGTCTCTTATAAGTTCTTGAGCTTTAAGATTATTTGCAATTTTTCTGACATCCTCACCCTTATTTACTACGAAAATTTTAGGGGTTTTATCTGATAGACTTACGGCTTTTAATCCATTTGTCCACCAGAGGGTAACAGCTATAATAAATATTGCCAAGACTATTAAAAGTGTTATTAATCTTCTCATTTGTATTTAATAATAGGAAAGTTAATTAAGGATAATTGTCCTTCCTTGAGATTATACACATTTTCGCTGAAAAGTGTATAGAGAGTTTCATTTTTGTCGAATTTTTCTCCTATCTTCTTATTGAGATAAATCCCTGATTTTTTTTGCATAGGTGCTCCAAGTATTTTGGCAACACTCGTAAGGTTTTTTAAATTAAAGTCAGTTATTATTCCCGGTTTATCCGCTTTTTCCTCGAAGAAGTATCTTCCTAGTTTTAGTTTCGCGCTTTCCACGTTGGGATTTCCTCCCTGAGCTTTAATAATCTCCTTAAATTTAGCTAGCGCTTTGCCCGAAGAAAGAAGGCTAGTAGCCCAGCCATAGGCATTTCCGAAGTTGTCCCTGACATAATTTTTGAGTTCTTTAGTTGAATCTTCAAGACAAAGTTCCAAGAGATTACTCGCCAGGTTAATACTTCTTATTTCCAAATCAAGAGGCTTGTCGGGAGTCTGTTCAAGAACTCTTAAAGACTCTCTTATTTCTAATACTGGTCCTATGCCGCGTCCTGCCGGTTGGTCGGTTTTGTGGATAAGCGCTCTGACCTTCATCTTGAACTTTTTTGCTAAGAAAACAAATTTGGCTCGCAAAAGTTGCGCGTCTTTTAAGTTGTGAACTTTTACATTTTTCCCGTACGGGAGGTCAATTACGACATGATTTGAACCAAAAGCAATTTTTTTTGCCATTATAGAAATGAGAACCTTGTCATAGGATTCAAAAAGAAGAGGTTTTTCTACCTGAATTATTATATCGTCTGCAGGAGCCAGCTTAAAACTTCCTCCCCAAACTATACATCCGTTTGTTTTTTTAACTACATCATAGATTTGTTTTTTTGTAAGTTCAACCGGTGCCAGAACTTCCATGTCGTCGGCAGTCCCGTCGGGCGAGGTGATCGCTCTGGACGAGCTTTTAGGAATTTTAAATCCAGCCGCAGCAACTATAGAAACCACTATCGGTGTTGTTCTGGTGCCGGGCACTCCTCCTATTGAGTGTTTATCTGCAACTATCCCGTCAAATTCAAGCTGCTCTCCGGTTTCAACCATAGCCTTAGTTAGGTAATAAAGTTCCTGATTGGTAAACCCTTTTGAATATCCGGATGCAGCAAAATAAGTTGTTAAAACATCCCCAAATTTTTTCCTTGAGATCTGATCCATGATCGCATAGACTTCTTTGTACCTAAGTTTTTTGCCCAGAAGTTTTTTTCGTACAGCGTTAATCGCTAAATGTTTTTCATCCATACTTTAAACTTATTTTATTTGTCTTAGTATTGTGTTTATAGAGCTTTTTACAACCTTTTCAATAATAGTAAGAATATAATTAATAAACCTTCTTATTGCAGGAGGCCAAAGAATATAGAGAAATCTTTGTAAGCTTGATCTTTCCATTATGCTTTTTCAATTCTTGCTCGCACAACAAGTCTTTTCCAGATGGTTCCCGGCGGAGTGCAGGTTACTAAGGTCAGATAGCTGTCATCGTATGTTTGTTCCAATACGCTCGTGTTGTCGGGGTCTACGACCGTAACGCTTTCCACACGGTATCTATAGCTTGCATTCCCCATATTTGCGATTATTTCATCTCCGTCTTTTAGTTCAAAAAGAAAAGTAAAAGTAGTTTTGTAATTATTTTCTTCGAAAAGCTGAGGGAGAGTTGAG
>JAKAEH010000138.1 GCA_021825955.1 bacterium
TGTTAATTTTGAATACAGGTTATCGGAGAGAAAAGAAACTTTCATGGTTATATTATTTGTAGTTGTAGTAGTTTATATGGAAAAGTGGAAAAAAGCAACAGCTCACGCCTGTAAAAGTGTGGATAAACTGTTGATAAAAAAGAGGATAAAAAGGGGAAATTTATAAAACACCTAATAATCCACATTGTTTTCAACTTTGAGTTTAGGAATCCCCAAGATATCCTCTTGTATTTTTGATTTTTTAAGCATGTTTTCCACTTTTTCCACACCATGCATTATTGTGGTATGATCTCTTCCCCCCAAAAGGTGCCCAATCTCTACAAATGTTAGTCCCAATTCTTTTTTCAAAAGAAACATGGCTACTTGGCGTGGTCTTACGAGGAAAGCGTCTCTTTTTGGGCTCTTGATTTGAGTAGGTTTTATTTTATAAAAAAAACACACATTCCTAATGATTTCATCTGGGTGAAAACTATTGGGCTTTTCGTCTCTGTTTAGCTGTAAAACATCGTTAACTAAACTTTCTGTAATTTCTCCGTCTGCCGATTGAGCTTGCGTAATTAATCTTAATAATAGTCCCTCCAGTCCCCTAGCGTCCTGAGCTTTTTGCGCAATCTGTTTTGCAATGTCAATACTAAGTCCCACTCCGTATTTTTTGGCCTTAATCAGTAAAATTGCAGCTCTTAATTCAAAATCAGGAGGCTGGATGTCTACGGTCAGCCCTCCTGAAAATCTCGAAATTAATCTTTTCTCTACCTGCTTAATTTCTGCTGGCGGCCTATCCGAAGACAAAACAATCTGTGCGGATTGATCAACGAGAGTGTTAAAAGTATGGAACAATTCTTCTTGGACTTTTTCTTTTCCCGCAATAAACTGGATATCATCTATTATCAACAGGTCTAGATTCCTAAATCTTCTCTTCATGTTGGCAGTATTATTTGTTCTTATTGCCTCAACAACTTCATTGGTAAATTCCTCGCTCGTCGTGTAAAGAATTTTCTTGCTTGGTGATTTTGTATAAACTTTATTTGCTACGGCTTGCATAAGATGTGTTTTTCCCACTCCGACCGGGCCGTATATAAAAAGAGGATTATATGTTTGTCCGGGTTTTTCGGCAACTGTAGAAGCACTTACGAATGCCAGCTGGTTGCTGGAAGAAACTGCCATATTTTCAAACGTGAAATCTGGGCGAACTCTTGGTAAATGTCCTATTGTAATTTTTTTGTCGCTTTCCTCGTCAAAAAGAGTGCCTTTTTCTTCTTTTTTTTCGATGATTGGCATTATTGTTTTTGGAACAAAAACAATTTTAGTGTCTTTATTTAGGCTTTTGTCACATGAAAGCTTGATGATTTCATAAAAACGTCTTTGAAGAAGGTCAATAATCATCGAGGACGGAGCAGCCACTGTGAGGATATTTTCCTCAACGGAAATAAGCTGTGTCCTTTTAAAAAGAGTTAAGAAGTTTGCGCGGGAAACTTCAAGTTCGATTAGAGCTAAAACCTTAGACCAAAGTTCTTGATTATTCATATTAACGGTAATGAGCAGTTTAATAATGTGGATAACTTTTTGTCAAGATAACAAAAGTGGATACAACTATATCTTTTTTAAGGGTTAGCCTCGGTCTTTAAAAGCAAAGGTTATTCTGATATACTTAACCTCATGGAAAAATTTAGAACCCTAAAGAAAGGTAAGCGTGCTAAAAAACACGGATTCTTAAAAAGAAGCTCGTCTCATTCGGGTAGAAAAGTAATAAAGAAAAGAAGGTTGACTAAAAGAAAAAAACTAGCGCTTTAAGATGCTAAGAAAAAGTAATCGGCTTTCAAGGGTTAAAAACAAAGCAGGAGCAAAAAAATATTCTTCTCCCCTTTTTAATATAAGCGTTTTTCATAATGAGGGAGACAATATAAAATTTGGATTTGTTGTTTCAAAAAAGATAAGCCCGAAGGCAGTTGTAAGAAACAGGACTAAAAGAGTTCTGCAGTCAGCGGCAGCAAGTTTTTTAGACAAACTAAGTCCGGGCAAGGAAGTAGTGATAGTCTCTAAAAAGGAACTGAGATTTGGAGAGCAAGCAGAGGTATTAGAAGAAATGTTTTCGGTTTTTAAAAAAGCAAGGATAATTTAAATGAAAAAAATAGTAATTTTTGCAATCAATGCTTATCAAGTTGTTTTTTCAGGAATTTTACATCAACTGTTTGGTGTAGGAAATGCATGCAGATTTACACCGACGTGCTCGGAATATGCAAAAATATCCGTATCCAAATACGGTCTTGCAAAAGGAGCATATCTTTCTTTAATAAGGCTTTTAAAGTGTCAGCCGTTTTATAGCACTAGTAAAATATGAACTCTGTAATACCTAATTTTCTTTATCTTTCATACCCTCTTATAAATATAATAGTTGCTGTTTATCATGTGTTAACTTTTGCGCATATTCCTTTTGCCTTGGGGTTTTCTATAATCGCTTTGACAATAATTATTAGATTAATACTCTATCCTCTGACAACATCTCAACTTAAAGCCACAAAAAAAATGCAGGAATTAAATCCTCATCTATCAAGGCTTAAGGAAAAGCATAAAAATGATGCAAAAATGCTTCAGTCAGAAACAATGAGGCTTTATAAAGAGCATGGTGTTAATCCCGCTGCTGGGTGCTTGCCTCTTTTGATTCAACTTCCATTAATATGGGCGCTTTATAATGTCTTACAGGATGTTGTTAAATATAACATTACAGCCGTCAACAAGGTTTTGTATTGGGACAGCCTAAGGCTTACGAAGCAATGGGATCTGACATTTTTTGGTCTTCCGCTTGCCCAGAATCCTTCCCACCTTTTTACGACAATGGGGCCAATCGTTCTTTTAGTCCCTGTTCTGACAGGAGTTTTTCAATTTATTCAGTCCAAGATGATGTTGCCAGTCTCTCCTGCAAAAAATGACAAGGTTGTTGCGGAAAAGAAGGATAAAAAAGGAGACGATTTTGCAACCGCTTTTCAAAGTCAATCTTTGTACATATTCCCGCTAATGATAGGATTTTTTTCATGGAACTTTCCAATAGGCCTTTCTCTGTACTGGAATACTTTCACAATTTTTGGTATCATACAGCAATATAAAGTTGCTGGTTTGGGAAGTCTCGGCGAGTGGGTAGATAAGTATGGCAGAAAATAAAAAAACAGAAAAACTTGTTAAGGATTTTTTTGAATCTTTGGGCGTTGATGCCAAGATTAGTATCGTAGAGGATAAAGAAATTATATCGATTTCTCTGGAAACGCAGGATACAGGGATAGTTATCGGGCATCACGGAGAGACATTAGAAGCGCTCCAATTGGTATTAGCTTTAATTCTTGCAAAGCAAACGGGTGAATTTAAGAGAGTTTCTTTGGAGACAGGAGATTACAAAAAAAACAGGGAGGAGTGGTTAGAGCGAATAGCACTTGATGCAAAAGATAAGGCTCTTGCAGACAACAAAGAGGTATATCTTTCTGATTTAAAAGCTTGGGAAAGACGAGTTGTTCATCTTCTTTTACAAGATGATAAAGAAGTTGTATCAGAATCAAGCGGAGAGGGTAAGGACAGGGTTTTGGTTATTAAACCGAAATAAGGTATCTAATTTTCTTCTCTATATCCTAATTCTT
>JAKAEH010000139.1 GCA_021825955.1 bacterium
GATTTCATTTCTCCAAAGTATTTTTCAACCATTTCCTCTGCTTTTTTAGCTTCGATTCCACCTGCAACAACAACCGTAATATTATTTGCACTATAAAGATTACTCATGTAATCTACGAAGTCTTTTCTCATAATTTGTTTAATTACTTCTTTTCTTCCTGCTATATCCCAACCCATCGGAGTATCTCCGTATAATAGTCCTTCATACACATCCCCTATTTTTCGGGCAGGAGTATCTTCATAGAGGTTAATCTCTTCTAAAATTACTCCTTTTTCTCTTTGTATTTCAGCCTCCTCAAGCTTTGAGTTTTGCAGCATGTCCGAAAGAATATCCAAGCACAAATCAACATGTGTCACGGCTGATTTTACATAATATCCGGTTACTTCCTTACTTGTAAAAGCGTTAAATTCTCCGCCTATTCCGTCAATTAGTTCCGAAATAACCTTTGCATTTGGACGCTTTTTTGTTCCTTTAAATGCCATATGCTCCAAAAAATGGGAAATTCCGTTATTTTGGGGAGTTTCGTATCTACTTCCCGCTCCAACCATGACCATAACTGTGGCTGATTCAAATGAAGGCATCGGGATTGTTATTACTCTTAAACCGTTCTTGAGGATTTTTCGGGTGTAATTCATAGGTTTTGTGATTATATCAGTAAAAATGATACTTTTGAAGTAGGAACTTACATTTTTTCAGGAGCACTTACACCAAGTAAATCAAGGGTATTTTTAAGTGTTATTTGTGTTGCTTTAAGTAAGGATAGCCTTGAATTCGTTAATTTTTCATCTTTTGAAATTACCTGGTTTGTTTCATAAAACTTATGGAAGTAACCTGCAAGTTCTAAAGCATAGGTTGTAAGAGCGTTTACTTCAAGGTTTTCATATACATCCTTAACAAGGTATGGAAAAACAAGAAGTTTTCGTATTAATGCAATTTCTTCTTTTTTATTAAGAAGCTCTAAATCCGCTCCCTCAAAGCTATTGGTAGCTTTAGCAAATATGCTTGCAATCCTTGTATAAGCATATTGAACGTAAAAAACAGGATTATCGGAAGCTTTTTTCTTGGCAAGCTCTAAGTCAAAATCCATATGGGTTTGACTTCTTTGTGATAAAAGGAAGAATCTGAATGCGTCTTTTCCTACTTCATCTAAAACTTCCTTTGCTGTTATGAAATCTCCTGCACGCTTACTCATTTTTACTGCTTCTTGTCCTCTTTTAATTCGAACATATTGGTATAAAACAACTTTAAGGCAGTTTTCGTCAAAACCCAATGCTTTGGAAACTGCGAAAAGCTTTGGTACATGACCGCTATGATTTGCACCAAGAATATCTATAACCATATCGTTTTGCATCAATTTCTTATTATGATAGGCAATATCCGAGGCAAAATATGTATATTCTCCGTCTGACTTTTTAACAACTGTTTCCCTGTCTTTTAAGAACTCGTCGTTTGGAGCAAACCACTCTGCTCCGTCTTTTTCTTTGAGGAATTTTTTAAGCTTTGCTAATGCATCAGGTACTTCTTTTCTTAAATCAGATTCTTTTACAAAAGTATCGTAGTTAATCCCCATTGCAATGCAGTCTTTTTTAATTTCTTCAAAAAGAATAGAAACTGCAATTGCGCCTGCTTTTTCTATAAATTCTTCCTGTGATAAATCATCCTCTTTGGACATTTCTTCCAAAACCTTATCTGCCAATTCTTTTATGTACTCTCCTTTATACGAAATCTCGTAATCTTTCTCTTTTTGATCAGGATGAAGAGTAAAATATATTGCCTCACCAAGTCTTTCTACTTGTCCGCCAACGTCATTATGCAGATACTCACGCGTTACTTTAAAACCAACTTTTTCCATAACATTGGCAATTGTGTCCCCCAAAGGCCCTCCTCTTGCATTTCCTATATGCAAAGGTCCTGTCGGGTTTGCAGAAACAAACTCAACACTTGCTTTTTTACCATCTCCCAGAGTTAACGAGCCGTAAAAAGAATCTTTTTCTATTATTTCCCTAACTTGACTTTGAAGATATTTTTGAGAAAGGTAGAAATTGATAAATCCGGGTTTAACAGCCTCTACTTTTTCAAATTCACCGGTAATTTTAATCTTTTTTGAGATCTCCAAAGCCAAGTCATAAGGGTTTTTTTTAAGTTTTTTTGATAAAACCAGGGAAATATTTGAAGAAAAATCACCATGACGTTCGTCTTTTGGGCGTTCAACCTTAAATTCAATGCCTGAAGCACCCATTTCCAAAGCTTGATTATTTAAGATTGAGTATAAATTTTTGCTTACGTTTTCCATTTATAAAACCATTTTAGCACATTCAAATGAACAATTTCGTTGCACTTGCATTAGGTTCAGGTTTCTTGTAGCATATAGATTCAGGTAGTAAGTTCTACCTAAATATGAACGGATTCTTTACATTTTTATTCTCTATCTGGCTTGGGTACGTATTATTCTTATACCTTACCCACCCCGACAAGAAAAAACATAAAATCCCCCAGCTTAAAATCTGGAGAGTAGAACTGATGCCTAATGTCAGAATCCACTCAAGAAGAGGGAAAATTTATCATATTCACCATTGGGCAATTTTAACCCTGGTTACCGCACTTACCCTTATTAACTACGAGGGTTTACAATACTTAACTTTTGTAAAAGGTGTGGCAATCGGAGGAATTATCCAGGGTCTAAGGTACCCGGATAGATTTAAATTTACCCACGAACGTACGGCTAATCCAAATCTAAATAAAAATTTACATAAAAAGTAGATTTCCTCTTGCAATTTATTTTAATTACTGGTAGCTTTAATATTAGATATGAAAGTATTTCTTATTGACGACGACGAAAACTTGGTTAATATATTTACCGCAGCTTTGACAAAAGAAGGATTTGAAACGGCTTCTGCTCTAACAGGTGAAGACGGATTGGCCAAAGTAAAAACAGAAAAACCGGATATAATTCTTCTTGATCAGGTTCTCCCCGATATGTCCGGAAATGATATTTTAAAAACCTTAAAGCAAGACGAAGAAACAAAAGCAATTCCTGTGATACTTCTTTCAAATTTCTCCCAGGAAGAATTGGTAAAAGGTGCGATTGATGAAGGTGCCATTGACTATCTTTTTAAATACCAGGTTGAACCAAAAGACGTGGTTGTAAAAGTAAAAGAAGCTTTAAAAATTCAATAATATGCAGCCTGAAACTCAAGACGATTACAAAAAACTTTTAACTCAGGTTATACAAAAACAAATGGTTATTTTAGGACCGACTATTACTTTGGCTAAAGCCAGGAATGTTAAGGGATTAACCGTTGGAGACGACGGCACGGTTGTTAATATGGTAGGACAGCCCCAGACATTAATCCAGGGTTTAATTGACCAGTTTGTCCAGCTATCAGGCCTTATTGTCAAAAAAACCATGGAACCGTTATTATCTGTTTATCCGGACGGAGAAACTGCTGTTCCCTCGATAAGTCAACCAAGTATAAAAGAGAGTACAAAAGGAGAACAACAAGATGCTTGATTTAAATAATTTATTAACAATTGCAATAGAAGCCGGAGCATTAATAGCAGGTTTTGCGGCAATTGTTGCAGCCGTAATAATGTCAAGAGTTACAAAAA
>JAKAEH010000140.1 GCA_021825955.1 bacterium
GTACGAGATTAAAAAGAATGCCAAATCTATCAAGAGAAGAAAGAACACCCCAGTTTTTGCTACATTATTTTGGAAATCGTTTTCTAAGTTTGGTTACAAGTATTTTTTATGGGCAATGGATAACAGATATGGAAACATGCTATAAACTTTTTCCCAAAAGTGCGTTAGATGGAGTTAGACTTAATGCTAAGGGTTTTGAATTTGAACCGGAAGTGACCTCAAAGCTTATGAAAAGAGGCTATAAAATAGTTGAGATACCAATTAGAACAAAACCCAGAGGATATGATGAAGGTAAAAAACTGAATACAGTTAGAGACGGATTAAAAGCATTTTGGAGCTTGATAAAATACAGATTTACGAATTAATAATGGGTAAGCATGCATACACAAGAGGGTCAGGACTTCTTGAAGTTTTATTAACAAAAAAAAGAGCAACTAAAGCTAATAGTATTATCCCGTTAAGTTACAGGAAAGGGAAAATACTTGATATAGGTTGTGGTTCATTTCCTTATTTTTTAACTCATACAAACTTTACTGAAAAATATGGAATAGACCCTTCCTTAGATTTAAAATTAGTTAAGAATAAAAAGATTAATCTTTCTACCCAAGATGTATCCGCAAAAAAACTTCCCTTTCAAAAGGATTATTTTGACATTGTAACGATGCTGGCTGTTTTTGAACACATAGATTACGACAGGTTAGATTTTGTTCTTTCGGAAACTAAAAGAGTTTTAAAAAGGGAAGGTATTCTCATTATTACAACGCCAGCACCCTGGTCTGATAAATTGCTACATTTTATGGCATTATTTGACTTAATAAGTAAAGAAGAAATTCATGAGCATAAACACCATTATGATAAAGCTTCGATAGAAAAAATATTAATTAAAACAGGCTTTCAAAAAAATAAAATTAAGAGCGGATATTTTGAGATGGGACTTAATATGTGGTTTGCCGGGAAAAAATGAAAAGATTTTTGAGCTGGAAATTACTTTTATTACTCATTATTATTGTTGCGGGTTTTTTAAGATTTTACGCATTAGACAAAATTCCATTAACTCTTAACCCTGATGAGGTATCTTTAGGATATTCAACATTTTCTTTACTTAATACGGCAGAGGATGAGCACGGAAAATTTCTGCCCATAGCGCTACAATCATTTGGAGACTGGAAACTTCCTGGTTACTCATATCTTGACATTGTCCCTATGGTGCTATTTGGGCCAAATGCATTCGCTGTTCGGTCTATAAGCGCGCTTTTTGGAGTTATTGCTGTTTTGGCAATATATTTTATTGTATTTTTTCTTTTTAAAAGAAAAAGTATAGCTTTGCTTGCTTCATTTTTTTATGCTATTTCTCCTTGGAATATTTATTTTTCAAGAACTGCATACGAGGTAAATCTGGCAACGACATTATTTTTAATTGGGTTGTCTCTCTTTTTAAAATACCTGTATGAAAATAAAAAAGAAAATAGATGGATTACCTTATCGTGCATTTTTTTTATTAGTACAGCTTTTGTACAACACGCCTATATCATTCTTTCCCCACTTTTAGTTTTAGGGTTAGTATATCTGTATAAAGATAAAATTAGCTGGAACAAGCAAATATTAATCTCCTTTGCAATTTTTGTCGTTTTTACAATTATTTCTTTTTTCAATTCATACTTTTTAAGTACAAATAAAACGGCGAATTTATTGGTGTTTAATGATAGAAACATTATTTATAACCGTTCGGATAAATTAAAAGGAGATAATGCTCAAAAAAATATTCAAGTTGAAAAAATTATCTATAATAAATTTACCGGAGGTCTTTATCAACTTGGACAAAACTACGTTGGCGTTTTTTCTCCCTCATTCTTTTTTGATAAAGGAGGAGAGAAACTTGTAGATACCTTGGGTTATTTTGCGAATTTTTATGTTTTTGATGCATTGTTTATCTTCGTTGGATTTGCAGGTTTATTTTTTCATAGAGAAAAATCGACAAAGGTGCTTCTTTTATGGTTAGTTTTGGCCCCAATACCGGCTGCGTTGACTAGAAATCCCTTAACGGCCACGAGAGTTTTTACACTGCTGCCTTTATTTATAATAATGTCAGCTTATGGCGCCTACGTAATTTATAACTTATTAAAAACAAAGAACATTAAAAATTATGTTATTAAATCTATCCTCTTAGTTATTTTTGTTTATAACGTCATTTTATTTATGGACGGATACTTTATACATTTTAATATACAAAGGATAAGGTTTTGGCGTTATGGATTTGAACAATCCGTAGCAATTGCGAATAAATATCCCGAATATAATGTGGTTATGAGAGGTCCTGATAATTTTCCTTACATATATTTTCTGTTTTATAATCAATATAGTCCGGAAAAATTCAAAAAAGAGGTAAAATATTATCCGCCTACCAATGAAGGTTTTTATTTTGTAAAAAGTTTTGGCAGGTATAGCTTTCCTTGGACAATAGATTATACTAAGTTAAGACCAAAAACAATTTATTTTGATGATACTAAGGTTAACTATAGAACAAATAAGATTTATCTTCCTTCGGGAGAACCGATTTTAGGATATGAAGTGGTTAACTAATAAATGAAAAAAAACCTGTTAATTTTATTATTTATAGTTATTATTGCGTCTTTTTTAAGGTTCTATCAATTGGGAGTTAATCCGCCAAGTCTTACTTGGGATGAGGCCTCTTGGGGCTACAACGCGTACTCCTTGGGGATAAACGGAAAAGATGAATTCGGAAGATTTTTGCCCCTTAACTATCTTGAATCATTCGGAGATTTTAAGCCGCCAATGTATGCATACTTAGACATAATTCCTGTTAAAGTTTTTGGTTTAAATGAATTTGCAACAAGGTTTCCTTCGGCTCTTTTTGGTGTTTTTACGGTTATCCTGACGTATTTTTTGGTAAAAAGAATATTTTGGAAATCAAAAAATAGTAATAATTATGCCATTTTTTCTTCGTTCTTTTTGGCAATTTCTCCTTGGCACATTTTGCTTTCACGCGCAGCGTTTGAAGCAAATATAGCTACATTTTTGATTATATTGGGCATCTGGGGTTTTCTAGCAGGTATTCAGGATAAAAAATGGTATCTGATTATATCTTCTATCTCTTTTGCCTTATCAATGTATACATTTAATACTCCAAGAATTGTTTCCCCACTTCTAGTTATTTTTTTAGCAATAGTATTTAGAAAAAAAATACTGGAATTTAAAAAAGAATTTATTATTGCACTTATAGTCGGATTTATCGTTTTTTTACCCACATTTAAGTTTTTATTTACTCCGCAGGCAGGACTACGATTTAAAGAAGTAAATATTTTTTCCGATATAGGCGTTGTTAAAACATCGAATCAAGAGATCGCTAATGATAATGGTTTTATAGTCTCAAAAATTATCCATAATAGAAGAATTTTGTACTCTTTGGAATACGTAAAACATTATTTTGATAATTTGTCTCCCAGCTTTTTATTTATAAAAGGAGACGGTAACCCTAAATTTTCATCCCAAGATGTCGGGCAGATGTATATTTGGGATATAATATTTTTTGTAGGCGGAATTCTTCTTATATTTAAAAAACGAGAGGAGAACTGGTGGATAATCCCTTT
>JAKAEH010000141.1 GCA_021825955.1 bacterium
CGAAATGGTATGGCCGGAAGAAGAGGAGCTTGGCGTATCGGATTGGGCGATAGATAAACTTATCGCAAGAGTCAGAAACAAACTAAAGTTGCAAAAAAACAATTTTGAAATACAAACAATCAAGACAAGAGGCTATAAACTGATAGAAGCTTAATTGAATAGCTTTTGATGCTTGTGTTAGAATGAGTTGATGGACTCCGTTAGAAATATTTGCTTAAAGCCAAATGATAATTTTTTAAGATATACTCTGTTTAGGAGGATTTTCTAACGGGATGGATAAAGTATATAACCATAAAAATGTTGAGGAGAAAATTTATCAAAAATGGGAAGAAAAGGGTTATTTTGCTCCAGAGATAAATCCCAAAGGAAAGCCCTATTCAATTATTTTGCCTCCTCCAAACGCTAATGCTCCGCTTCACTTTGGCCATGCTATGTATGTAATTGAGGACATTTTAATCCGCTTCAAAAGAATGCTAGGTTATAAAGCTCTTTGGCTTCCCGGAGCAGACCACGCCGGTTTTGAAACTCAATTTGTTTTTGAAAAAAAATTGCAAGAAGAAGGAAAATCACGCTTTGATTATGATAGAGAAACTCTTTACAAGATGATTTGGGATTTTGTTGAAGGTAATAGGCCCATTATGGAAGGACAACTTAGACGTCTTGGATTCTCACTTGATTGGAGTAGAAAGAAATTCACTTTGGATGAAGACATTGTCAGTATAGTTTATAAAACCTTTAAAAAACTTTATGATGATGGATTAATCTATCGGGACAAAAGGCTCGTTAATTATTGTACTTTTGATGGTACCAGTTTTTCGGATTTGGAAGTAATTTACGAAGAACGTCAAAACCCACTTTTCTACATAAAATATGGTTCTCTGGTTTTGGCAACAACAAGGCCGGAAACAAAATTTGGAGACACTGCGGTTGCTGTTCATCCCGATGATAAACGATATAAAGAGTATGTGGGTAAGGAAGTAGACATAGAGACAGTATTGGGTAAGGCAAAAATAAAAGTTGTGGCAGACAGAATGGTTGATCCGCATTTTGGTACAGGGGTGGTAAAAATAACTCCGGCGCATGATTTTAACGATTTTGAAGTAGCTAAAAGACACAATTTGCCAATGGTTCAAGTCATAGGATTTGACGGAAAAATGAATGAAAAAGCAGGTAAGTTTAAGGGTTTGTATGTAAAGCAGGCAAGAAAAGCAATTGTTGAACAAATGAAGGGGATGGGTTTAATTGAAAAAATTGACGAAAATTATACTCATAGAATCGGGCTTTGCTATAAGTGCAAGAATCCAATAGAACCACTTCCTTTAGAACAGTGGTTTGTAAAAACAGAGCCTTTAGCGAAGCCTGCAATTGAAGTTGTAAAATCAGGAAAGATAAAAATTTATCCCAAAAATATGGAAAAACTTTATTTTCAGTTTTTAGAAAATATCAGAGATTGGAATATTTCGCGCCAAATTGTTTGGGGAATAAGAATACCTGTATGGTATAAGGTTTCGGGACATGAAAGTAGAGTTGCAGTTTCATTTATTGATAAAAATGGCAAGTATTATCCAACCCGGCCAATCAGACAAGCCCTTGAAGAGGGATTTAGCTTCGAAGAAATAGAAAAAGGAATCCAAAGGCTTTGGGTTCCTGAGTACGAGGCAAAAGAAAACCAACCAGAAATAGAAATATCAGATAAAAAGCCTCAAAATGGTTTGTGGCTTCAAGAAACAGACACGTTTGACACATGGTTTTCTTCCGGCCAATGGCCGTACGCAACCTTAAAAACTTCAAAACCGGGGGATTTTGATGAATTTTATCCCACAACCGTTATGGAAACAGGTTATGATATTTTAAGGTTTTGGGTAGCACGTATGGTAATGCTTGGACTTTACGAAACTAAAGAAATACCATTTGAAAATATTGTTTTGCATGGTCTTGTAAAAGACCCCTTAGGTAAAAAAATGAGCAAAAGCAAAGGTAATGTGGTTAATCCGCTGGAAGTTGTTGATGAATATGGTGCAGATGCGGTTAGGTTTGCGCTTGTTTATGGTACAGCACTTGGAAATGACCAATCCCTTTCTTATCCGAAGCTGCAGGCAATGAGAAACTTTACCAATAAATTGTGGAATATGGGGCGATTCATTGAAATGAACAGAATTCAGAATTCAGAATTCAGAATTCAGAACAATTTAACAATCAAGCAATTGAACAATATCGCTAAAAATGATGAAGATGCGGAAATGATTCAAAAAATCGAAAAATTAACACGTGAAGTAACAAGACTCATTGAAAAATACAACTTTAATCATGCGGCACAAAACCTCTACGATTTTGTTTGGCATGAATTTGCAGACGTTTATATTGAAGACATTAAGGATAGAATTAATGAAAATTCCTACTTAATACTCACTTCTTTATACTTAATACTACTGAAACTTCTTCATCCCTTCATGCCGTTTGTCACAGAAGAAATTTATGATGTTCTTTACGGTGGGGAAGAGGACTTGATTGTTTCAAGCTGGCCCTCCTTCGCCAAGTCTTCGGAGGATAAACCCGATAATGAAAAATAAAAAATCCGCCCTTTGGCGAACACAATTCCCGAATATTTACCGATTTATTACCGAACAAAAGTTATTCAAGCTGTTATTAAAAGTAGAATTTAGATTACTAAATCAATCTAAATACAAAAAAGAAATAATTTATTTTTTATCATTTATTATTGTATGTATAACAATTTTATTATTTCTGACCGTTTCGGTTTTATCGATAAAACTTTATCGGGAGATTAATATATATTTAGGAATAACGAGCCAAAGACAAGAAATGCAAAGAAAAATCAATTTTTGGAAGTCGTTTATGCAAAAATATGACGGCTATAAAGATGCATATTTTCAAATAGCGCTTTTGGAATACAGTTTGGGAAATTTTGAAAAAGCGAGGCATTACAACAAACAAGCTCTATTATTAGATCCTGGGTTTGAAGATGCAAATAATCTAGAAGTACTGCTTGAAAGCAAGTAATTACTCCGTTTTTGTTTCTTCGGTCTTGGCTTGAGCTTTTTCGGCCGCTGCTTCTCCTTCGATAGGAGCTTGTCCTTCGGTTTCGGCTCCTTCTGCCTTTGCAGCTTCGGCTGCTGCTTCTTCGGCTGCTGCTTCTTCGGCCGCTTCTTTAGTAACCAATTCTCCTATTTTTGCAACAACCTGAGTTTGATCGGTTAAAATTTCAACATTATTTGGTGCTTTAAGGTCGGCAACGGTTATCTGGTCGTCGATGTTTGCTAAATGTGCAACATTTACTTCTATTTTTTCGGGCAGTTCTTCCGGTAAAGCCTCTACCTCGACTTCGCTTAAGATAGTCATTAAAATTCCTATTTTATCAATAACTGCCTTTGGCTCGCCGACAATCTCTAAGGGTACCATGGCCTTAACTTTTTCTTGAAGATTAACCTGAAAGAAATCAGTATGTAAAACTTTTCCCCGGAAATTTTTCTGGACATTATGGATTAATACGGGAATTAATTTTCCGGAAAACTCTAAATCCACTAAGCCTGTCTCGCCAGTTTCTTTATAAACTTTTTCAAGCTCATCGGCTTTGACCTGTACG
>JAKAEH010000142.1 GCA_021825955.1 bacterium
CTATTCTTTTAGTATTTTATCTTTGGTTTTATGTAAAACCTAAATTTGACAAAAAAAGTCTTACGCTTAATTTTAAAGCCGCTATTTTAGTTTTTATTGCTCTTGCTGTCGTAACATTTTTAGCCGGGCAGCCATTTGGACAATTACAGAAACTTACTCTTCCGGGTATTCAAAGTCATTTTGCCAAACCTGCTGCAACAAAACCTGTTAAGGTATCACCTTCTCCCGCTCCGGCGCCAACGGTAGAACTTACCGGCATAACCGACTCTGGAAAAATCCGCTCGTACGTCTGGCAGGGGGCCATAAAAATATGGCAAAATTATCCCATTTTTGGCTCGGGACTTGAGACTTATGCTTTTGCCTATTATAAATTTAGGCCAGCAGGTCATAATATGACTTCCGAATGGCAATTCCTGTACAACAAGGCTCACAACGAATATCTAAACTATCTTGCTACAACAGGAACAGTCGGAATAGTTACCTATCTTTTAATGATAGGAGCATTCCTTTTTGTTTCTATAAGAAGACTTTACGACAGAAGAAACAGACTCTCGCGAAACGACTTCTTAATTGCAGGTATTATTGCAGGGTATGGCACCATACTTATAGGCAATTTCTTCGGATTTTCTGTTGTAATGATAAATATTCTTTTTTACCTTTTCCCGGCATTTGTGTTTATCCTTGCTGAGCAAATAAACTATGACAAATATTACGCTCTACCGATTGGAAATAAGCCTAATTATCAGCTAACCAAAGTCAAAAAGATATTTATAGCGGCAACCGCCATTGTGGGCATATACCTTATCTATGTTCTTGTAAATTTCTGGATAGCAGACAGATTCTACTATTACGGCACTAATTACGACCACCAGACGCAGGATTATCAAAAAGCTTATGCTTATTTAAAAACTGCTATTGATATGCGCCCGGGAGAGCCTGTATTCCTAGATGAATTCGCTTACAACAACGCTGTGCTCGGAACGGCAATTTTGGCACAAAGTCAGAATCAAAAACAACCGGATACTCAGGCAATTCAGGTTGCAAAACAACTTATACAAACTGGCGTAGATGACACTAATCAAATAACCCTTGCCCATCCAAACAATGTTGTTTTCTGGAAAACTAAAGTAAGAATATTTTATACACTGGCACAAATTGATCCCAGCTATTATTCCCTGGCGCTTTCTGCCATCCAGAAGGCTGCCCAGCTTGCGCCGACAGATGCCGATATATCATATAATTTAGGAATTTTGTATGGGCAGAACGGAGATTTCAAAAATGCGATTGCAACCTTAGAAAATACGGCAAAATTAAAACCAGACTATCCAAATGGAAAAGTATACTATGCTCTTGCAATTTTCTATCATCAGGCGGCTCTTGATAAAAACGGAAAAATTGCAAACAAAGAATACGCTCAAAAAGCAATTGATGAGCTTAAAACTCTTATAAATAATTTCGGCCCCAGTCAACAGGCACAAAATGCATTAGATGCTTGGCAAAAGCAATAAATTTAGTAATGTTAGAAATATTAAAAGCTCCCAATCCCGTTCTGTCTACAAAAGCCCAGCCCGTCAAAAAAATTGATAAGGCCATACTCAAACTTATTGCAGATATGAAAATAGCTCTTGCTGCAGCTACCGATCCTATCGGAGTTGGACTCGCAGCTCCTCAAGTTGGAAAAAGTCTTCAGCTTTTTGTTGCACAACCCTCATTAAAGTCCCCTGTTTACGTTTTTATAAATCCTAGAATTATAAGAAAATCATCTGCAGGAAACGAAAGCAAACGGGAGAAAAGCAAAAAACTTGAGGGCTGTCTTTCTCTTCCGAATATCTGGGGGGAAGTTAAAAGATACGACAGCGTTATTTTGGAATATCAAGATGAAGCAGGAAGGAAACACAACAGAAAATTTACCGGCTTTATGTCAACAATTATGCAACACGAGATAGATCACTTAAATGGCATCTTATTCCCAAAAAGAGTTTTGGAACAAAAAGGAACACTGTATAAATCCGAAAAAAACGAAAAGGGAGAAGAAGAATTTGAGGAATTAAAATTAGTTTGAATACCCCTCCAAAAAGAGGTAAATTAAGATTATGAGAGTTATATTTTTTGGTTCATCAAGATACATAATACCCGTTTTAGACATGCTTTATAACAATTTTGATCTTTCTCTTGTTATAACAACCGAACAGAACAACATGGACCCAGTTCCCTTTTACTGCAAGGCAAAAAAAATTCCGTTTATTACTGTACGTAAGCCCGAAGATCTAATTGGAAAATATGAAATAGAAAGCTCTTATGCGGAAATCGCGGTCGTTGCTGACTTCGGAATTATCATTCCTCCAAAAACCCTCAACTACTTCCCGCTCGGGGCAGTAAACATTCATCCTTCGCTTCTACCTAAATATAGAGGACCTACTCCTGCACAAAATGCTATTTTAAACGGAGATACACAAACCGGAGTAACTATCATTAAACTTGATAAATATATGGACCACGGACCTGTAGTTGCCCAGACCGATGAAGAAATAAAACCTACAGATACGGCGCAAAGCTTATACGAAAGACTTTTTAAACTAGGAGCAAAGCTCTTACAAAAGGTAATAATTAATTTTGAGAATTCAAAAGTGATATCTATTCCTCAAAACCATGAGCATGCTACCTTTACGAAAACACTAACCAAGGAAGATGGATATATAGATTTTATAAATTTTTTCTCCAGTAAGGATTTCTTTGAAAGAATGGTAAGAGCATACTTTCCATGGCCGGGAGCATGGACCAGGACAAGTATAAACGGAAACTCAAAAGAATTAAAAGTTGTTAAATTTCTCCCGGACAAAAAAATTCAGGTTGAAGGCGGAAGAGAAATGGAATATAAAGATTTTATTAACGGTTATCCAAAAGCAAATAAAAAGCTTCTTGAATTCTTAAAGTTGGATATTTAAATGATTAACCCTATTAAATGGCCAAAGGCCAATTTGCAAAGCAAATTATTTAACTGGGTTAAGTGGAATTTAGTCTGGCAATTTTTGGCAACAATGTTCATACCACTTCTCTATCTTGTAAATATTGCAATAGCTGCACAGACACCAGCCTCATTTAATGCACCCTTTTGGGTAGAACCAATGGGGATTTTTATTGCAGCTATAGGACTTGCTTTTTGGATTATAAGTTACATAAGTTTAGGAAAAAATTTTGGAGTGCTTCCGCAAAAACAAAAGAGAATAAAAAAAGGAATTTATAAATATATAAAGCATCCTATGTATGATGGAATTTATATGACCTTTGCCGGACTAAGCTTGGCAAACCGCTCCTGGCAAGGACTGGTTTTTTTGAATCTGATAATTTTACCGCTTCTTATTGTAAGAGCCTTTTTTGAGGAGAAAAATCTGACAGACTAAACTGCAGCTGTAATCTTCGGAGCTTCTTCAACAGAAATATGAGCTGATTTTTTAAGACTTCTCGCACATTTAGTACAAAGCTTTACCCTTCTATATGCTCCTCCCACTAAAATTCTTGCCGAATGAAGATTCGGTTTAAAAATTTTTCTT
>JAKAEH010000143.1 GCA_021825955.1 bacterium
GGTCCATAAAAATTGGTATAAGTATGAAGGCTTTAATCAAATGATGGATGTTGTTAAAAAAGATTATCCTTCTTATAACAAAATAGTAATCAGCAAATCTTTCGGCGGAATTTATCCCCTGGTGCTATTTTATATGAAATTTGACCCATCAATTTATCAAAAAGAAGGTTCTCCAAAAGATAAAGATGATACGGGGTTTGGAAAATTCTTTTTTGTTCCTTCTGCATGTCCGTCCGTAGATAAAGATCCCAAAGTCCCAAAAGTTGAAAGAATAATATTTATTGATAATGGGACGTGTCCAAACTATGATAATTTAAAATATTATAAACACTCTTATGTTTACCGAAAGGATGGGTTAAAAGCATTTAGAATTGTTTATGAATAGATTTATCAAGGAAAATATTTATAAATTAATTTTTTTATGTATTTTCCTATTTTCTGGGTTTTTAATATTCTATAAATTGAATGTTAACCCTCCGAGCTTGGATTGGGACGAAGCAAGTATCGGTTACAACGCATATGCTCTTTTAAAAACCGGTGCAGATGAATACGGAAATAGACTGCCTATAAGTATTAGATCTTTTGATGATTTTAAGCCCCCTGTTTATATTTATTTAGATGTTCCAAGCGTTATGGTATTTGGTTTAAATGAGTTCGGCGTGAGATTTCCCTCGGCAATTCTGGGTTTACTGACTGTTGCTCTTGTATACCTTTTAACAAAAGAATTATTCGTAGATTTTGAGAAAAATAAAAAAGAAAAGCTGGCTTTGTTATCAGCCTTTTTGTATGGTGTATCTCCTTGGCATTTACAGTTTTCAAGAGCAGCTTTTGAAGGAAATGTTGGTCTATTTTTCTTTGTTTTTGGTTTTTGGCTACTTTTAAAAGGTCTAAATAGTCCCAAATACATCTTATTATCTATTGTTGGTTTTGGTATAAGTATTTATTCGTATCACAGTTTTTTATTAATAGTTCCACTTTTCCTTTTTTTAGTGTTTGTTTATTTTAGAGAAAATTTAATAAAAAATAAAAAGCACTATTTATTAGCCTTAGTGGTTGCATTAATATTTGTTTTGCCGGTTTTTTTCAGTTTTGTTTCAAGAAGTGGATCTGGTTCTAGGCTTTCAATGGTTTCTATTTTTGGAAGTGGAGACACTCTTAATCCTTCAATAAAACAACTTCAATACGATATAAAAAATAACGACAAAATTGGGATGGTCCTTGACAATAGGCGCATCGTATATTTTTTGAGTTTTGCTAAAGGATACTTTGACCATTGGAATCCCGATTTTCTATTTTTCCATGGAGATGGCGGCAGACAACATCATGCTGTTAACATGGGAATGCTTTATTTATGGAGCTTTCCTTTTATTTTAATTGGAATATATTTCTTGTTTAGTAAAAAAACAAAACGTTCTTTTTTAATAATGATTATGTTTTTACTGGCTCCTTTGCCTTCCGCAATAAGTACAGGTACGCCTCATCCGGTAAGAGCAATTGCCATGGAACCGGGATTTTCTATATTTGCGGCACTTGGGTTATATTTTATTTTTTCCCAAAGGGGAAGAATTAAAAATATGGCGATGCTAATTATAGTGATTACATTTTTTATTTTAAATTTTTCCTATTATCTTCATCAGTATTACGTGTTTACCCCCATAGAGTATGGCGATTTTTGGCAATACGGAAATAAGCAAGCGCTTAAAGAGGCAAAATTATTGGAGGGTAAATACAGTAAGGTTGTTTATACCTACGGTTACGACCAGCCATATATATATTATCTTTTTTATAATCAAATAGATCCAATATGGTATCAGAAAAACTGGGATTACTTAAAAACAGGGCAAGTCGAGAGAATGAAAAGAATAATAGGTAAATATGAGTTTAGAAATATCAATTTCGAAAAAGACAGCAAGTTTAAAAATATTCTTTTAATCGGTACTCCACAAGAAATACCGGACAATGCGTCTGGGATTATAAAAACAATATACTTTCTAAACGGAAGCGTAGCGTTTAGAATAGTAGGAACATGAAAAAAAAACTCCTTTACATTTTTGCACTGTTTACATTAGCCTTCGTAGTAAGTCTTCCTATAATACTGCCATATTTAAAGACCGGTTTTTTTCCGACGCATGACGGAGAATGGACAGTAGTAAGGCTTTCGGAAATGTATAGAGAGATTAAAGATCTTCAATTTCCCCCTCGTATCAGCGGATATTTAAATTTTGAATATGGATATCCTCTTTTTAATTTTGCCTATCCCATGCCGTATTATTTAGGATTGTTTTTTGTTTTTCTAAAATTAGGATTCGTTAACTCCATAAAAATTTTGTTTTCATTGAGTGTTATATTTTCCTTTCTGTCTATGTTTTTATTGTCCAAGACCCTATGGAAAAATAACTTGGCAGGTTTTGTAAGCGGAATTTTATATATTTATGTTCCATATAGAATAGTAGATTTATTTGTTAGAGGCTCCATTGGAGAATCCTTAGCGTTTGTTTTATTTCCCCTAATTCTTTTAGGCATAAGAAATATATATGAAGGTCAAAAAATACATATAAATATATTAATTACGGGATTTTTGTTTGCTCTTCTTATAATGACGCATAATATTATGGCTGTATTATTTGGACTAATTATACTGTTTATCTTAATTGCAGGAGTAATCAGAAAAAAATTTAAATTTGTTTATAATCTTTTTTCTTCTCTGCTTTATTCTTTCTGTATCTCTGCATTTTTTTGGATCCCCGCAATTTTTGAAAAAAACTTAATTCTTCTTTCTAAAATTCCGATTGCAGACAGGAATATTTATTTTGTTAATCCGCTACAGCTTTTTATTCCTAAGTGGGGATATGGTGTTCCTACAGACGTTAACGGGTTTGGATATCAAATAGGAATACCTCAAATAATTATAGTCCTTCTCGTATTGGTAACGGCGTTAGTAAATAAGAATAAAGAATCTAAGAGAGCTTTGTTTTTCGTTTTTATAATTATATTATTACTGTTTTTACTTTTTTCTCCCTCCGCATTTATTTGGAGCAATGTTCCATTTCTTTCAGAAATTAATTACCCATGGACCATTCTTGCCATTATTGCATTTTTATCAAGTCTTGTGGCGGGATATTTAACAAAATTGGGCAAAACATTTATTGGACTATCTTTATTGCTTTGTGTAATTTCAGTAATTTTAATAATTCCTAACGCAAAACCTCAATACCAAGTTAACAGAGGAGACAGTTATTATTTAACAAATCAAGCAACAACTACCTCGTCAAACGAATTGATGCCTTTGTGGGTTAAAGAAATGCCAAATAAAAAAGCTGACGGTAAAGTTAAATTAATTAACGGTCAAATTGAAAATCTTTCTTATAATTCCAAAAAAATCTCTTTTGCGCTAAATCTTCCCAAAGAGCAAATGGTTACAATAAACACTATCTATTACCCGGGTTGGGTTTTTTCTATTGATAAAACAAAAACTCAGATAAATTATAATAATAAATACGGAGTGATGGAAATTACTG
>JAKAEH010000144.1 GCA_021825955.1 bacterium
GTTGTAAAATTCGTACCGTCTACATCCATATCTCCCAGAATATTCATTGCCGCAACAAGAGCGTGCGTATCAACTGCGATAATTCCGTCCACCTTTGTTGCTCCGCCTGCCGTTTTATACATTGCGTAAAAACTATCCATTGAAGTCTTAAAATCCGGAGAGAGGTTGTTGTCCCTTAAATTAAATTCAGGCACTTTAGGAAGATATAAGAGAAGAGGTCTTGGAGCTTTTGGCTTATTCGGAACAGTAGCGTCAAGGCTGTAAATATCACTTGACGTATCAACATGGATAACTCCCGAATCAAGCCTAAAAACCGAATAAGCAGTTATGAATCCGCCGGTAGGACGAAGCTCTTTATCGTTTTGAAACAAAATCAGATATTTTTTCTCATTTGGCTCTCCTAATACCTGCGGGAGTATTTTTATAAGAGGCTTTGCGCTCGTAATTAAATTTACGCTTTCGTCGGTCAGACTTCGAAGGCTGCCTATGGTAGAACTCGCTTTCTTTCCAAACAAAAATGTCGGATAGTGCCCCGGATTAACCTTATCTATTTCACTTCTTACAACCGCGAGTTCATTTGAGATTTCGTCAATTTTGGGTGTAATTTTTCCTATTGTCTTAACCGCAGTCTCAATTCTCTGCTGAGCCGTTCCTCCGACAAAACTACCCTGCCCTTTCAAGCCTAAAACATCCGCATATGGCTTTATGGAATCAACCAGAATAGTTGCTGCATCCAAACCGTGGAATCCTGCCTGAATAAGATGGTAAGCATCGTTATAATACCAGCTCGCAACAGGAACATATTGCAGATAAGCCATAGCCTGCAAGTCTTTATTTGTTTGCGTTAAATCGGTTTTTGTTTTAGCTAGCTGGTCTGAAGCAAGTGAGACATTTTGAGTTTTTACTGCCCACGAGGTAGCCTGCGCATCGGCATAAGTTACCTTTGCATCTTTGTAAACCCTCATTGCCGGGAAGTACACTCCAAAAATGGAAAATAAGATTAATAACACCACGACAACAGCCAATGCGACCGCTTTCCTACTTCTTAAAAACTTTTTGAAACTGAAATTAAAACGTCGTCTTCTCATAATTAAAGGCTCTCTTGTTTTAGTTGCGGATGAAATTGGGGAAGATGAATTATCTGTCGAAGCACTCTTTTCTAATTGAAAATCTATTTTCTTAAATCCGTCCATATCCTCTATAATATCCTGAGTTAGAGACCTATGTCAACAGCACGATGCTGTATTTTATAGCGCTCCTTTGCCCGAAATCATAGCCCACGGAGTTTTTAGAATAATCCACAAATCATAAATTATAGATCTTTTCCTTACATAAGTTGCATCCATCGCGATCCTTTTGTCAAAATTTATTTCACTTCTTCCCGAAACCTGCCAATAACCTGTTAATCCCGGCTTTATGGACAAGACTACTTTAACATCGCTTCTTGTTTTGGGATATTTTTTCTGTTGCTCACGCAGTTCATCCGGATAATAAGCCCTCGGACCAACCAAACTCATGTCTCCTTTTAGAATATTAAAAAATTGCGGCACTTCATCAAGAGAATGTTTTCTCAAAAAATGCCCGACTCTGGTAATTCTGGGATCATCTTTTAATTTATAACTACCTTTTTTATATTCATTGTAGAGCTCAGAAAACCTGGGATTCTCACGCAAAATCTCATGTGCGTTTTGAATCATACTCCTGAATTTAAACATTTTGAATGGTTTTCCGCTCTTGCCGACTCTTTCGGGAGTATCTGCTAAAACCGGGCCTTCAGAATCGAGCTTTATCGCAATGGACACGACTAAAATTACCGGAGAAAAAATAATAATGAGCGTCAACGCAAAAAGAATATCCATAAGCCTTTTTGTTTTTTCGTAGAAACCGCTTTTTTTAACTTCTGTATATGGCATAACTTATGTAAGGTTTTCGTGTTCTGTTCCGCTTAGACTCTCGACTAGTTTTTTTATTTTAGGAACCGAGTCTTTAGGACAAACGAGCAAAACGTCTTCTGTATTTATAACCAGCATTTTCTCTAAATCAATTCCGACACTAAGCTGATTTGTAAAATTAAAAACCAACGTATCTGTTGAATCCTCAAGCATAACTTTTCCTTTAGTAACATTTTCATCTTCTTTCTCGCTTAGTGCTTCTTTTAAAGCCTCCCATGCTCCTATATCGCTCCAGCCTATATCAACCGATAAAACCCTGGCATATTTATGATCAAGTTTTTCCAATATCGCGTTGTCAAAAGATATTTTCTCAATTGTAGGATAAATACTTTCCAGAACCTTCTGATAATCGTCTGTCAGATATGAGCTATTTATTTCCTGTAATTTTTTATGTAAAACCGGCGAAAATTCTTCAAACAATCTCCATAAAAACTTAGGGGTGGTTACAAAATAACCGAGATTCCAGCTGTGATGCCCGTCTTTAAGAAATTGTTCTGCCAAAGACAAATGAGGCCTGTATTTAAATCCTGCAAAGCTGAAAACAGGCATGCCTTCAACCTTTTCCGTTTCTTCACCAAACTCTATATACCCCAAGTTCTGACTTGCAAATCTGGGTTTTTGACCTATAAATACAATTTTTTCCGGGTCTTTTAGGACAATTTTCTCCGCGACCCTTAATGCGCTCCTAAAAAGATCTTCTTTTTTTACCAGATGATCGCTTCCCCACAAAAGAGCGATCGGCTCATCGGGACTTTCCTTGACAAAAAGAGAAGTTATAAGCCCTACCGCCGGTCCTACGTCACGCATTTCAGGCTCTACGACAATATTTTTTTTAGGTAGTTGCGGAAGTTGCTGCCTGACTAAATCTTCGTAATGTGCTCCTGTTGATATGTATATATCTTCCCATTTAAATTCAGGAAAAAGCTTGCCAACTGCAATCTGAAGCATTGATTTGTCTCCGACAATTTTTTCAAATTGTTTCGGAGTATTTTTTCGTGATAGCGGCCAAAGCCTTGTACCGACGCCTCCGGCAAAAATAACTACCTTCATACTTAAATCACTTTCGCAATTTCTAGAAACTGCTTTTTAAAAATCTCGAAGGAAAACCTTAAAGAGTTTTCCTTACATGATTTTGTATTATATCTTTTGTTTAAAAATATTTCCATTGTTTTTATCAAACTCTCCGGAGTCTGTTCGTCAAAAAACTCGCCTGTTTTACCTTCTTTTATGATATCCAGAGCTCCTCCGCCTCTAAATGCTACAACGGGCTTCCCGAAACTTTGAGCCTCTGCCATAACCAAACCAAAATCTTCCAATCCGGGGAAAATTAAGGCCCGGCAATTTTTATAATAAAACGAAAGCTTCTCATCAGTCAAATCGCCCAAGAATTCGATATTTTTATTTGCAATACTCTTAAGATAACGCTCCCCCGCCCCTCCTCCTATAATTTTTAAAGGCAACTTCAATTTATTAAATGCTTTTATGGCAATATCAATTTTTTTATAAGAAACAAAGCGCGAGACTATAAGAAAAAAATCTCCGCCACTACC
>JAKAEH010000145.1 GCA_021825955.1 bacterium
TAAGATAAAAAGGAGAAATTCTAATTATTCCATTAGGAAAATCGTCATTCCTATCAGCATTCGCAAGTACATCCAAATCTCCAAATCCTGCTCCTTCCCCATTCCGCAAAACGTCTGTCCAGGAACCTAATAATGTCACTGCATCCGGCGAGGGTTTCCTTAGATGTGTGCTTGTTGCCGTGAGAATTCTGGAGACATCGCCTGCTAACCCTTCCCCTGTTCCCGTCGGAAGCTCTAAAAATGTCGCGTCCTGAATCCCCAGTCCCGTATAAATTCTCCGTGCAAAATCATTGTGAGCTCTTTGCCTTTGCTCTATTTGCTGTGATTGACGTAAAAAATCAAATTCAATTCTATTCATGTTTTATGTATTATAAACTATAGGATAATATTGTGCAAGACCATTTAAAAGCTGGTAAACAAAACGAGGAAAATAAAGGATATGACACTCACCCAGAAGTACTCAAAAATGACGCTTCTAAAAAGTCTTTTTTCAAACCACGCCTGAGTAAGTCCGATTAAGACATAAAAAATTGCAGTTAAAAACAACGCAGCTACCGTAGGAGAGCTCGGCTGAAACCACAAGAAAAGTGAAAGCTCTACAAGGCAAATCGTAAGAGATAAGACCCAAAAGACCTGTGCAAATGGTTTTTTTTCCAAAGTGTGTATCCAGATTGATTGCAAAACGAGCGGAAAAGTATAGAGGAAAATCAAAAGAAGAGTTATGAAAACATTAATGTGAAAAGAAAAGACTACATTTGATATAAAGAAATATGATAAAACTGTCAAAACCAATGAAACAGTTCTTGCGCCCGACAGAAGCTGAATAGTGCGTATTGAAGAAACTGTGAAAATATTCTGACATAAAAAAAGTGAATAAAGACCCAGTGCAAAAAGAGAGGTCATTCCTATTCTTGTTATAAACCTTGCGGGAACAAGAAGGTAAAAAAGCCCGACCGAAAGACTGTAAAAAAACGGAAGAACAAAAACTTGTGGACTAAAATTGTCTTCCAAATCGTCTTTTAAAATAAGATATAAAAACAAAACAGTTAAAAGAGACAGGACAAAAACTATAGACATTGCGGATTTTCCCAAAAGAAACTCAGCGATAAAAAGCCCCAGAGACAAAACAAAAACTGCAAAAATAAACTTCTGCCGTTTACTAAAAAGTATACGGGAAATAAAATTTCTTACTTTTTTTCTTTGGGTTTTACTTCTCGCCCCCGCTTGCTTAAATAGTGTCATAAGTTAACCAAGATTTGTGTAGACTTTTTGGACATCATCAAGCTCCTCAAGAGAGCTTACGAAATTTTCTACTTTGTTCAGTATATCAGGGTCTGTTATTTCCATTGCCGCAACAGGCTCTCTTGTTAAATCTGCTTCCGCAATCTCTACTCCGCTTTGTGCTAAAGCCTCCCTAACTTTGGCGAGATCGTGCATTGAGGTATAAACAAATACTTCCTCTCCCGCATCCTCTATATCCTCTGCTCCGCCGTCAAGAGCTAAAGAGAATAACTCGTCAAATGTTCTGTTTCCTTTTTTAGCTATTATTCTTCCGACGTGCTTAAATTGATACGAAACTGAACCCGGCTGACCAAAAGAGGCACCTGCTTTGTTAAAAATGCTTTTCACTTCTGCGGTTGTCCTTGTTGAGTTATCTGTTGCAGCTTCAACTATCACACTTACTCCTCCCGGAGCAAAACCCTCATAACTTACCTCTGTCAAATCCCCCACTCCTTTTTCTGCAGCCCGTTTAATTGCGCGATCAATATTTTCTTTCGGCATATTGGCGGACCGGGCAGCGTCAACCGCGAGTCTTAATTTAAAATTAAAGGAAGGATCAGTTGTTCCCCCGCCCTGCTTAACGGCAATGGTAATTGCGTTTGCAAGTTTTGTAAATGTTTTTCCGCGTTTTTGATCGTTTAAACTTTTCTGTCTTTTAATTGTAGACCACTTAGAATGACCGCTCATAATGTTTTAGTGACGCTTTATTATACTGTTTCTATATTGACTTTTGCAATAAATAAGTGTAGAATTTTTCAATTCTTAACCTCAAAAATGACAATAAAAAATCAAGCTATTCAAACTGCGCTAAAAGGAAACTGGTCCGATGCTATTTCTCTTAATAAAAATTTAATTAAGGACGACCCTGAGGATATTGATGCTTTAAACAGGCTCTCGTTTGCCTACACTATTACAGGCAAATTAAAAGAAGCAAAATCTACATACCAAAAGGTTCTAACAATTGACCCGCTAAATCCCATCGCCCTTAGGAATCTTAAAAAATTAAAAGATAAAAACTTTAAACAAACCGGAGATATAAATTCCAGTACTCTTATTAACAATAATTTTCTTGAAGAGCCAGGAAGAACAAAAATTGTAGAACTTGTTAATATAGCCCAACCCAAAACAGTAGAGGGACTTAAAACCGGACAAACTGTAGAACTTTCCGTAAAGAGATTAAAAATATTTGTTTCCGAACAAAAACAATACATAGGAGTCTTACCTGATGATATTGCCAGAAGGCTCATAAAATTCATGAAAGGCGGATGCATATACGATGCGTATGTTAAATCTTCCAGCTCTCACAAAGTTACAGTATTTATAAAAGAAGTAAAGAAAACCGGTCGCTTTAAAGATCAGCCTTCGTTTGTCTCAACCTCAGATACTCCGTTTACTCTTGATAGGAATGGAAGGATTAAAAACCGTCTAGAAAATCAAAAATCTCAAAAAACAAACGAAGATACGGAAACAGAAGAAGACTACTCGGAAGAAGAATGACCCTGGAAAATAATCTTACTTTTATCTAAACTTTTTTTTACATCCTCTACATCAGGCTTCTCATGCAACTTACTTGCTGCTTTTACAGCCATAAGAAAAGAAATTAATAATAAGGTTCCTGTTATATAAAAAAACATACTTAGAATTTAGACATGTCTGAAAGGTCATCACCTATAACAATTATAACATCTGCTATTCCCTTTTTATCTGTTTTCTCTGCCGGAATATTAAAATACGAACTGAGTTTTTTTACCGTATAAGACATATCGCCGTCATATAATATTTTTGATTTTTTCTGCTCTATGTCGCTACTTGAAACCAAAATAGGATTTCCGCCAATATTTGTAATAAACGACGCTAATTTTGCCCCAAGTCCATTGACACTGGTCGCATTAACAATCTGTACACTCATGTTCTCCTGATAAATTGTGGGGTCGCTAAAAGAAAGAGAAATCATGGTATTTTTTTGAGAATCGCTAAGCCCTCCCGAAAATTCTCTTACACTTATTGCATTGGCATTTACTGTCCTTGCAAAAAAAGCAAGTCTTATCAAATCTATTGAGGTCAAATTTTTAACTACGCTACCAAAAGGAAATTCAGATTTTATAAATATTGAGGAAAGATTTTTTACGTTTAAGTTTCCTTTTACCGATATCGCACCGTCGATGGGAACATTAAGAGACTCTGCTGGATTGTCTATAAAATTATC
>JAKAEH010000146.1 GCA_021825955.1 bacterium
AATGAGTTTAAAAATCTGAGATTTCCTCTTTGGAATCAGTATAGCTTTTCAGGCACTCCGCATCTTGCTAATTACCAATCTGCAGTTTTGTCGCCTTTTAATCTTTTGTTTTTTATTTTGCCCTTTATTGACGCTTGGAGCCTGTTTATATTACTTCAGCCTCTTCTTGCCGGGCTTTTTACATACCTTTTCCTTAGAGCGTTAAGCCTTAATAAGGCGTCTTCTGTTTTAGGATCATTAGCATTCATGTTTTGCGGATTTATAACCACATGGATGGCTTATGGCACGCTTTCCTATGCGATTCTTTTTTTGCCTCTTGCTCTTTACGGAATCGAGAAGTATTACACAGCAAAGAAAATAAGATTTCTTTTGCTTTTTTCTTTTTCTATTCCATTTTCCTTTTTCAGCGGACACTTCCAAATCAGTTTATATTTTTTAATTTTTGTAATCTCGTATTTAGTTTTTAAATTTCTCTCTACAAAAGATACAAGAAAGTTTGTCGTTAGCAGTTTGTATCTTTTAGCAGGTATTTTGATTTCTTTTCCTCAGCTCTTGCCATCAATTGAGCTATATCTTCAGTCTTTAAGAAGTTCTATTTTCCAGAAAATAGAAGTAATTCCATGGGGTTATATCTCCACTTTTGTAGCGCCTGATTTTTTGGGGAACCCCGTTACCAGGAATGATTGGTTTGGACATTACGCGGAGTGGAATGCATATATAGGCCTTATCCCGTTAATGCTTGCTCTATTTGCAATCCTAAGGGATAAAACAAAATACGTTTTGTTTTTTTTGCTTGCCGGTTTAGCAGCAATATTTTTATCTTTTCAGACTCCGCTTTTGGATCTTTTAATTTTTCTTAAAATACCCGTTGTTTCTACTAGCGCAGCAAGTAGAATTATAGTTTTATTTAGTTTTTCAATGAGTGTTCTTTCTGCATTTGGATTTCAAAAGCTCTACGAGGATATAAAAGAGAAAAACAGAAAAATTTTCTATTGGCTTGCTTTTTTTGCTTTCATTTTTGCCTTCCTTTGGGGAGTAGTTGTTCTTAAGCTATTTATGCCCTTGGATAAGATTATAATAGCAAGACAAAATCTTTTGTTACCTACTATATTGTTTGTTTTACTGTTAATTTTAGTTGTAGTTTCCGCATTCAACATATTTAAAGTAAAAAACAAAAATATATTCTATTTACTTCTTCCGTTTATCCTAATAGGAATTGTTTCTTTTGACATGCTGAGATTTGCGGGAAAGTGGATGCCTTTTGACTCCAGAAACTTGATGTATCCTGATATCGCAGTTTCAAAGGAATTCTCAAAATTATCAAATGTCTACAGATCTTTAGGGAATTTTGGTACAGAAGCAAACATGTATTACGACTTGCCTTCTGTTGAAGGATACGATGCAGTATACATAAAGAGATACGGAGAATTTATTGCTTCTCTTAAATATGGTGATCTTACAGAGGCTTCAAGGTCGGTTGTAACATTTGATAAAAACGGCCTGTATACGAAAGAAGCAGTAAATTTATTGGGGATAAAATATATTGTTCATAAAGTTGCAGACGATCATGCTTCATGGACTTTCCCATTCTGGGAGGCTAAAGAAGGAACTTTCTCAAAAATATATGACGACGGAGTTTATCAGGTGTATCAAAATAACGAAGTATTTCCAAGAGCATTTTTAGCGGATAAGTATTTAGTAGCAAAGAGCAGGCAGCAAATATTGAATAAAATGTTTTCTTCAAATTTAAATTTGAGAAACGAAGTGGTGCTCGAACAAGATCCTAAGCTTAATTTGGGCTTTGCTTCCGGCTCAGCCAGAATCACAGAGTATAAGCCTGAAAAAATTGTTATAAATACAAATGCTGATGGGAATTCACTTCTTTTTCTTTCAGATACATTCTATCCGGGTTGGGAAGCATTTGTAGACGGTAAGAAAACCGAAATTTACCGTGCGGATTACACATTCAGAGCGCTTTTTGTTCCAAAAGGAGTACATCAGATAATATTTAGATATAATCCGTTAAGTTTTAGGGTTGGTATAATCTTTGCACTTTTTGGTTTAATTATGCTATCGCTATTTGTGGTTTTCGGAAGGAAGAGATTGATCTAGTTTACCAGAATTTTAATTCTTTAAGCTGAAGTTTCTTCTTTGCAAATAAAAATAGATAAGCTATCTCCAGAAGTCCTACGGTGTTAAGTATGAGCATTGCCACGAACCAATTTTTTTGCTCAAGTTTTGCAGATCTCCATAGCGCCAGCCCTTTCCAAATAATTGACCAAACAAATAGCCCGAACAGTAAAAGTGGCGGAATCTGATTTAAGCTTGCAAGTGCATTCATGTCTAGATTATATAGGTTATTCTAGGTGAATGCAACCGAGCGCAAAACTTGATAGAATAAAAGTGTGAAAATTGGAATTTTTGATCCTTATCTTGATGATTTAGGCGGGGGAGAAAAATACATGATGACTATCGCGCAGTGTCTCTCCAAAAATAACGATGTTAATATCTTTTGGGATAACGAGGAAGATATAAAAGGGCTTTTAGAAAGATTCTCTATAGATCTCTCAAGCGTTAAGCTTTCAAGAAATATATTTGCCAGAAACTATGGATTTTTTAAGAGACTTTGGCAAAGTAGAAAATACGATGTAATAATTCTTCTGAGTGACGGAAGTCTGCCTTTCCTTTTGTCAAAAAAAACGTTTATACATATTCAGCAGCCGCTCGAAAATATAGAAAATGGTTTAAAGACAAGAATTAAGCTGTCACGAATAAATGGAATTTTCTGTAACTCCGAGTACACAAAGTCTTTTAATATAAAAAGACTTTTTATAAAAACTTCAGTCATATATCCTCCTGTTAATTTATTTCCCAGGAGCAAAAACAAAGAAAATGTTATTTTGCACGTAGGAAGGTTCAGGGTTAAGAATGTTCATGGAGTTGATGATTATAAAAAACAGGTTGTTATGGTAAAAACTTTTAAAGAAATGGTTGACGCCGGATTGAAAGGATGGATTTTTTTAATTGCAGTAAGCGTACGTGACAGCGAAAAAAGTAAATTCGAGGAAATGAGGAAATTAGCAAAAGGATATCCCATACAATTTATAGTTAATTCTTCAAATGAGCAGCTTGGGAAAATTTACTCTAAAGCAAAAATTTATTGGCACGCCTCGGGATTTGGTGAGGATTTAGAGGCTCATCCTGAATTTGCAGAACACTTTGGTATTTCAACCGTAGAGGCCATGAGCGCGGGAGTCGTGCCGGTTGTTATAAATGCCGGCGGACAAAAGGAAATAGTTAGCGATAAAAAGACAGGATTTCTTTGGGACAATCTAGAAGATTTAAAAATCAAGACTCTAAAGCTTATTGAGGATAAAAAAATGTTGGACAAAATTTCCGATAATGCATCGGAATTTGCTAAGAAATTTAATAAAGAAACATTTTGCAGAGAAGTAAATAATTTAATTTTACAATGAAAAAAAT
>JAKAEH010000147.1 GCA_021825955.1 bacterium
TACAAAACGCCGGGAGAGTATGTTAATATATTACTTAATCAACAGAAAGGAGAACTACCGTCCTCTATCTAGCCAACCAGCACAAAAGGTTGATTTTTTGAGTATTTTATGTTAAACTATGGGTCTTAAGTTATGGAAAGAAAAATAGATCAGGTTCCTGGATTGTCTGAATATCTCGATGAATACGATGATGGAGACATCTTGGGTGGCATAATGGCTAATTACGATCTTATGCATTCAAGGACTCAAAGCCCGGCAAAATCTCCCGAAGAAGCTGCAATACCCCATCAATCTAATAATGAACATTCGTTAGAAGCAATTGGCGCAGATAATTTTAGGGGTTTAAGTGAAGAAAATACAATCATAGACTTGGGAGCCGACAATTTTAGAGCAAAACAGGAAGCTTAAAAACTTCTATTTAAATTAAAAATGGAAAAAGATTTTTACAAATTTAGCCATGGAGAAAAAATTGCTTTTGATAGGGCTTTCCCCCCGGAAGAAATTGAAAGGTTTATGAACGCCGGTGAAGACGAGCCTGACCCTGTTGATATTTTTGAGGCTTTAAAATCATTTGACTTCCCGGATACCAGACCTGGAGCAAGAAATATTGTTATCGCACACTTTTCCGAATCAAGATTTGCTCCGCAAATATATATGCACGACGACCCAAACGGTTCTGTAATGATTTACAGAAGAAACGTTGTACCTCTTTTAAGAGCATCTTTGGATATATTTACGCAAATAGTTGACCTTTTTACAAACGACGTTAAGAAAAGTCTTGATAGCGTAATATCTGGTGTAAAAACCCCGGAACATGATTGGGAAAAATAATTTTTCTTCTTGACAACCTCCTAGTTCTTCTTATACCCTAATAATATGAGTTTTATTAGTGGATTTACGGAATTATTTAAAGGCAAAAAAGAAGAAGCGCCTATTGCCCCACCAACACAAACATTAGAGCAAAAACAACAGGAATTGGATAATTTACAAAAGATTATGAACTCTCCGGAAGGAAAAGATTTTAGAAGCCCTCAGACAGACGCACAAGACGCAAATAGAATAACAGAACTTCAAGGTCAAATAGAAGCAATGAGGCCACAAGAAACTGTTCCATCTCAAGCTATACCACCAGAGCAACCACAGCAAATACCTGTTGCTGAAGAGCCTAAAGCTGCATAATTAAAAAAATATGAATTTTGAAAACATAAAATATTTTTTGTCTAAAAACGAGACTAAAACCCGTACGGATCTTTCTTTCCCGCCATCTTCAACAATAGAACCCGATAAAAGAAGAGTTACCAGAAACAAATTTGCAAGACTTTCTGCGAGGACAAAAGCGGCTTAATTTTTATCTTCTACTTTATAACCCATTTGAATAATCTTGTCCCGTATTTTGTCTGCTTCTTCGTATTTTTTGGCTTTTCTTAAAACTTCTCTTTTTCTAAGAAGTTTTTTTATTTCCTCAGGCAATTCCTTTTTTTGTTTTTCAAGTAATTCTTTTGAGTCTCTAAGAGATAAGCCCAAAACTTCATCAAACTTAAATACGGTTTGAGCTTTGGAAGAAATCGGATAATCAGAGGCTAAAACCTCCCAGACGAGAGATAAAGCCTTTGGCATATTTAAATCATCGTTAACAGCTTCTAAGAAATTCTGTTCAAATTCTGCTATGCCTTCCTTCGGCTCATCAAAGCCTGCAATTTCTTTTCTTAACCTGTCAAGGGCATTCTGCGCTCCTTGTAAAGCTTCCCATGTAAAGTTCATTTCCTGCCTATAATGAGTTTGTAAGAACAAGTATCTTAAGACAAGAGGTTCAAAACCTCTTTTTTCCAAGTCTTTAAGAGTGTAAAAATTATTTAAGCTTTTGCTCATTTTTTTACCATCAACTAACATATGGGCACCGTGCATCCAGTATTTTACAAACGGTTTCTCCCCTGTCTTTGCTTCACTTTGTGCAATTTCATTTTCATGGTGAGGAAAAATTAAATCAATTCCACCCGTATGGATATCAATTTTTTCTCCTAAAATTGTCTGTGACATTACGGAACATTCAATATGCCAACCAGGCCTTCCCTTTCCAAAAGGAGAATCAAAGCCAACTTCGTCTTCTCCTACCGCCTTCCACAGGGCAAAATCTTGCACGTCTTCTTTTGTATATTCATCCGACAAAATCCTCGTACCCGTTTTTAGCTCCCTTTTTTCAAGACCGGAAAGTCTTCCGTAATCTGAAAATTTTGAGATATCAAAATATACCGAGCCGTCTTCTTCTTTGTAGGCATAGCCTTTTCCCAATAAGACGTTTATGTATTCAACCATTTTATCTATATATTCTGTTGCCCTAGGTTGTGCTTTAAGTTTTTTGGGG
Organism: bacterium; assembly: GCA_021825955.1. Next base: position 2,363 of record JAKAEH010000147.1, read on the forward strand.
TTTATATTAAGTTTTTCTACGTCTTCCAAAAAATATTTTGTATATTCCTCTGAAATTTCTTTTATTGTTTTGTTTTTTTCTTTTGCCCTTTTTATGATTTTATCGTCAATATCGGTGATATTTTCAACCGCTTCAACTTTGTATCCGTTATAGTTTAAACCCCTAAGTAAAATGTCTGAGAAAACAAACGTTCTTAAATTTCCTATGTGCATATGATCGTAAACCGTAGGTCCGCAAGTATACATAGACACATTTTTTTCATTTTGTGGACTAAATTCTTCTATTGAATGGGTTAATGTATTAAAAAGTTTCATTATCCTGACATTCCAGGGCTTCTTTCTGTGTGTGTCTGTATCCTTTGAAGGGCATTTGGAAGTTCTGTTTGTTTTTTCTCTTCTTTAAGCTGTAATTCTTCCATTTGTTGTCTTTCGATTTTTTCCGCCGGTCTTTCTTCAGGTTTTGTTTGTTCGTAACTTATTAACTGTTGATAATAAACCTCGTTATGACGTTCCTGATGAATTTTTTTCCTAATATCTATTAGCTTTTGTTCATCTGTCTGGGTTTGAGTTTGAACACCACCGGAATAATCCTCGGAAGGAGAATAGAAATCCTGAACCATTTCTTTAGTTCTTTGGTTTTCCCCTAAAGTTTGTTGTTGAGGCTCTCCCTGATTTGTGTTTTGATTTTGAGAAGAGGAGTTTGTTTCGTTTGTAATTCCAACCTGGTCTGATATTGAAGTTGAAATGTCAGAAGCAGTTGTTCTTACCGCATCCGATGCTGTCTGTTTTCCCTTTTCTAAAAGCTCTCCCGCTGTTGGCATTATTGGCGTATCCATTAATATTGACTCCTTCCGTCCATTGCTCTTTGCAAGGTTACATCATCAGCATACTCCAAATCAGCTCCCACTGGAAGCCCTCTTCCTATTCTTGTTATTTTTATATTAGGAGTTTTTTCTTTAAGCTGTTTTGCAATATACATTGCAGTTGCTTCACCCTCCATTGTAGGGTTTGTAGCCAAAATTATCTCCGATATTTCTTTTGAATCCTTGACTCTTTTTAATAGCTGAGGGATATATATCTCATC
>JAKAEH010000148.1 GCA_021825955.1 bacterium
GATAAGCTTGTAGAAGTTTTTAACTTGTTTTCTTGGACTCCGGGTCACTCTCGGACATCTCCACATAAACCCTGACATAATGTTCAGGGTTTTTTATTGGAAAGCGTTTGACAAATGAGTGAATTTATGGCAAATTAAATATATGGAACCTACTGCTCCAACTCAACCGCAACCTCCGGTTATACCCGGAACAGAAACTCCAACAATTAACCCATCTGTAAACCAGGACTTATCTCAAAGGTTTGAGCGAAGGGGAGAAATCTTAAAAAAGGCACAGGCGGAATTCAAAACACCCGAAGGAGGAACTTTAACCCCGCAACAGGAAAGAAATATAGCAATAGTTCTTATGGAAAAGGCTACCGAAATTTTTACTAAAATTAAAGCTGATGCGGCAAGCGGTACAGCCCCAGACTCCGAAGCACTGGATACTGCTCTTATCTTCAGCGGATACAGTAAAACCGTATTGGAAAATTTAAGAGATTCAGAAAAAACTGCCGCAATCAGGGCTCCCCAAACCCAATCTGTTGCCGCTTAATCCCTGGCAAATGTCAAACCGATTACTCTTTTCGCACCATTTCTCTTAAGGATATTCGAGGCTTCCATTAGCGTAGCTCCGCTTGTAACCACATCATCTATCAGAAACACGTTTTGATTTCTGATTACAGATTTCTGATTACAGCTGAATGCCCCTTTTATATTTTTTTCTCTTTCTTTTTTAGTTAATTTAAACTGGCTTTTTGTATCTTTAACTCTTTTTAATAGATTTTTTCGGGGAATATTTAGCCTTTTCGAGAGTTCGAAAGCTAAAATTTCTGCCTGATTATATCCCCTTTTCCGTAATTTTGAATCAGAAAGAGGTATTGGTACTATTAACCATGAACCTTCCCCCATCAACTTCATAAACATCTCTTTTTGAATAATACTTTCATAAAATAATTCCGATAATAAATTTTTTAAATCACTCAAATATGGTTTATATTTAAAACTATAAATAAGTTTTTTTGCGGTTTTATTGTAAGAAACTGCAGAGAAACATCCGTCAATTGTAAATTTTTTGCGGCATACAGGGTGCGTAAGGCTGTTAAAACTCGGCTTGTCGCAGAAAAGGCAAAGCGGTTTTGTATCAAAAGAGAGGTATGCAAAGCATTTTTCACAAATATAATAACCGTGCTTTCTGCAGCAAACGCATCTTTTTGGGAAGATAAAATCTAAAAGATTCATTGACGAACTACTATTGACTATTTATTATTTCAATAGTAAATGGTAAATTGTAATTAGTAAATATGGCTAAATTATTCATCTTCCGCCATGGACAAACTTTCGATAACAACGCCCATATATTTTCGGGCTTTAGGCAGACAGACCTAACTGCCGAGGGGATTGACGAAGCAAAAGGAATAGGAGAAAAATTAAAAGATGAGGCTGTTGTAAAAGCTTACCAGTCTGATTTAGTCCGCTCGCAACACACTCTTGATCTTGTTTTGAATCCTTGGCATCTAAACACAGAAATTTTTACGGATTCCAGAATAAAAGAAAGAGATTATGGAGACTTAACCGGTAAAAACAAAGACGAAGTAAAAAAAGAAAAGCCGGAACTTTATCAACTTTGGCACCGTACCTATGATGTACCGCCCCCAAACGGAGAAAGCATAAAAATGGTCGAAGAGAGGGTGCTGGAGTTTTTAGGAGATGTACTGCCTTCTTTTGAAAAAGACGACGTAGTTTTTATTTCCGCCCATGGAAACTCTCTAAGACCAATGCGAAGATATTTTGAAAATCTATCAATTGACGAAATGTGCTCTTTTGAGCATATACCCGGAAAAATATACTCGTACGAAATCTAGTTATTTAATGGTATAATTGGAGGACTCAAGGAGGAGTCGCATAGCTAGGTCCATTGCGAGGGTTTGCTAAACCCTTGAGCTGTTAAAGGCTCGCGTGGGTTCGAATCCCACCTCCTCCGCACCTTAAGGTTTATGGACAAAAAACTCTCTTTGCTCAACACTTTTAGAATTCCGGCAATTATTCTTGTCGGAATTTTCGTATACATAGCCCTTGAACTTTTAAAAATAAAAACTCCTGCCGTTATAGTTGCAGTTTTTATTACACTACTTGGAAGCTACAGACTATTAAAAGAAACCCTGGAGGGCTTGCTTCACAAACGTTATGCCTTGGATTATATAGCTATCCTTGCTATCGCGGTTTCGCTTATTACTCAAGAATATATAGTTGCCGCAATTTTAGCTTTAATGATAGAAAGCGGAAGAACCCTTGAAGATTACGGAGTGGCCCAGGCTAAAAAATCACTTACAAAATTGGCCGAGAGAATTCCGGATCAAGTTGTTTTGTGGGAAAACAAAAAAGCAGGAGCAAAAATAAGCATAGGAAAAGTAAAAATAGGAGACTATATTCTTGTAAGAAGAGGCGAAGTAATCGGCCTTGACGGAATTTTAGATTCGGAAGCAGGATTTACAGATGAATCATCGTTAACGGGCGAGCCCTATGCCGTTGAAAAAATAAAAGGAGATCCTGTCCGAAGCGGAACTATAAATGTTGGGGATGCAATAATTATTAAAGTAACAAAAGTCCAGGCAGATTCAACCTACAAAAAAATTATTGACCTTGTAAAAAAAGCCCAGGATGAAAAATCTCCCTTTATAAGAATGGCCGATAAATACAGTGGATTTTTTACAATAATAACTCTTGCTATTACGGGGGTTGCGTATGTTTCTTCTGGATTTGATTTAACAAGAGCTTTATCGGTTTTGGTTATTGCCACACCGTGTCCTTTAATAATTGCCACACCGATTGCCCTTTTGGGCGGTGTTAATTCTGCCTCAAAAAGAAACATTATTGTAAAAAAACTTGCAAGCATTGAGGTTTTATCCAGAGCCCAGGCCTTAATCTTTGACAAAACAGGAACCATTACTCTTGGAAAACCAAAGGTCGTTGAGTTTAACAACAAAAGTAAATACAAAGACGCAGAGCTTTTGGCAATTTCGGAAGCCATAGAAAGAAATTCACTGCATCCTCTTGCAAAAGCAGTTGTTAATTTTGCAAAGGAGAAAAAAACAAAAATAATTCATGCCGAAAAAATTGAGGAAAAAGTAGGACAAGGAATTTCAGGCACTGTAAACGGTAAAAGATATAAACTAGCAAGGCTTGAAAGCAAAGAGGGAATGACAATTGGTGTTTATGAAGATAACGCATTAATTGCTTTCTTTAGATTTGAAGATGAAATAAAACAGGAATCAAAAACAATAATAGAAAATCTTAAAAACTGGGGCTTTGAACTCTATATATTTACAGGCGACAAACGAGAGGCTGCGGAAAAACTTGTCAAGCAATTAAATCTGGATGTTGTAATAAAAGCAGAATGTACTCCCGAAGACAAGCAAGAAGGAATTCAAAAACTCAAAA
>JAKAEH010000149.1 GCA_021825955.1 bacterium
ATCTGATATTAACGCAATTTTTTGCCTTGTTTTAACAAGCTTAATACTTCTGGAATCCTCTCCGTCTCATTTTGGTCATAATAGGAAAGCAGTTTTGGTTTTTCGGTATTTTCGATAAGCAACGGATAAGTTTTCCTGATGTGTTCCAGAAGAAAACCTGCTTTTCGGGTATCTTCACACAATACTACATCCACGCTTGTTAAAACCTTAATTGCGCGTATTGTTATATCTTGCAAATTTCCAATCGGTGTTGCTACAATGTATAAATTCATGTTAGAGCTTATTGGGCATTATATTATACAGCTTATCCAGTCCACAAGTTACGTCGGCATATTTATTTTAATGGGGTTGGAGTCTGCTCTTATTCCTATTCCTTCAGAAGTTACGATGCCATTTTCAGGATTTTTGGCAGCAAAAGGGCAGCTTTCATTTTGGGGAATAGTTCTTGTCGGGACCTTTGCCAACCTTGCTGGATCATTACTTGCCTACTACATAGGATATTTTCTAGAGGAAACAGTTCTTCTGGGTCTAATTAATAAATACGGTAAGTTTATTCTGGTTTCAGAACATGATTATGATAATGCAAATAAGTGGTTTAAGAAATATGGGGAATGGGTTATCTTTTTCTCGAGGCTTCTTCCAGCTGTAAGGACAGTTATTTCGCTTCCCGCAGGAGTCTTTAGGATGAATATAAGGAAATTTATTATCTTTACCACTGTTGGGTGCTTCATTTGGTCGACATTTCTAACCTATATCGGGTTTGTTTTAGGAGAAAACTGGAATTCTCTTGAAGTTTACTATAGAAAATTTGAAATATTAATAGCTGTAGTTATTGTATTTGGAGTATTAGTTTATTTAGAAAAACACCTAAAGTTGAGGCACAAACTTAGAAGAAACTAGCTTACAAACTTAAATTTTCTCACTAAAGAGACTACGATTCCTTGAATTTTTACTTGCCGCGGATAAATGGGATCCATTTGACTGTTTGCAGGTTTCAGAACCACTTTTTCACCTTCTCTGTAGAATCTTTTTAAAGTTGCCAAGCTGTCATCAACCAAAGCGACGACAATATCCCCATTGTTTGCTGTTTCTGTCTTTTCAATTACTACGAAATCACCATCCAGAATTCCGTCTTCTATCATGGAACTTCCTTTTACCTGCAAAACGTAAGATGTTTTTTTGCCTGAGATCATGTTGGATGCTACGCTGAAGGATGCTTCAGGATCGGTATGAGGCTCCAAGGGTTTTCCTGCGGCTATGAAACCCATTAACGGAAGAGAGATGCTTGGGCCTAAAGCCTTGGAAGTAATTCCAAGAATATTCTCAATTGCGTCTTTTTTTAAAATCTTAAGGGTTCTTGTGTTTCCTTCAACTTTTTGAAGATAACCTTTCTCAACCAGCGTTCTTATAATCGCGTGCATCGTAGATACGCTGTTTCTGCCCATTGCATCTGCCATTTCACGAAGCGTAGGGGAAAACCCGTTTTGCTCTTGAAATTGGATAATGAAACTTAAAAGTTCTCTTTCTTTTCTGTAAAGTACTGCCGGCATACGTTTAGGGATTAGTTACTAGTTAAATACCCTATGAGAAAAATATACGAAAATTATTCGAACTTTTCAAGATGACAAACTGGTTGAAACCCAGTCAAAATCAAAAAACGGCAGAAAGTTTATGATTTAAAACTGTGGTAAAATATAGATTCGATGGATTTTCAATTGAAATCAAAATTTAAACCTACAGGAGATCAACCTCAAGCAATAAAAAAGCTTACCGAGGGTTTAGCAAAAAAAATATCTGACCAAGTTCTGCTTGGTGTAACAGGTAGTGGAAAAACTTTTACAATTTCAAATGTAATAAAAAACTACGGTAAGCCCACCTTGGTCATTTCTCATAATAAAACGCTAGCAGCTCAGCTTTATCAAGAGTTACGTGACTTTTTCCCCAACAATGCTGTTTCATATTTTGTTTCTTACTATGATTACTACCAACCGGAAGCATATATGCCGACAACTGATACTTATATTGCAAAAGAAACTGAAATTAATGAAGAAATTGACAAGCTTCGTTTGGCTGCAACCACAAATATCCTCACACGTCCTGACACAATTGTTGTTGCATCAGTTTCCTGTATTTACAATTTGGGATCACCTGTTGAGTACGGTAAATTTGTTTTGGAGGCAGCAACAGGTATGAAAATTGGTAGAACGGAAATCATGGAGAGGCTAATTGACCTCATGTACTCAAGAAATGATTACGCATTCAAAAGAAGCACTTTCAGGGTTCGAGGAGAAACAATAGAGGTACTGCCGGCATATGAAGACAATTCAATAAGGTTTACTTTTGACAATACAAGTTTGCGAAAAATTGAGATTACGGATCCTCTTAATGGGACTGTAATTTCGGTAAAAGATAATATTCTTGTTTATCCTGCAAAACATTATATTACTGATCAGCAAAATAACAGTAATGCTTTTGAACAAATAAAAAGTGATTTATTAAAAAGAGTAGCAGAATTAAAAAAACTTGGAAAAAATCTTGAAGCAGAAAGAATTCTCAAAAGAACTGAATATGATTTGAAAATGATTCAGCAAGTCGGTTATGTCAACGGAATTGAGAATTACTCAAGATATTTTGATGGACGAAAACCGGGAGATCCGCCATATACGCTTCTTGACTATTTTGAAAAAGCGGCCGGTGAGGATTGGCTTTTAGTAATTGATGAATCACACAATACCTTGCCTCAGGTAAGGGGAATGTATGAGGGGGATAGGGCGAGAAAAGAGCTTTTGGTAAATTATGGCTTCCGTCTGCCATCGGCTTTTGACAATAGGCCTCTAAAACAAGAAGAATTCCTTGACAGAATCCATAAAACAATTTATATGAGTGCAACCCCGAGCCCGTGGGAGCTGCAAAGGTCGGAGGGGAATGTTGTTGAGCAATTGATACGGCCAACAGGAGTTATAGAGCCTGAAATAATAGTTCGGCCGACAGAAGGGCAAGTAGATGATTTAGTCAAAGAAATAAATGAAGTTGTGAAGAAAAACGAAAGGGTTCTGGTTACAACCCTGACTAAAAGGATGGCAGAGGATTTTTCCTGGTATTTGGAAGAAAGGGGAATTAAGGTCAATTATCTTCACTCTGAAATTGACACTTTGCAAAGGCAGGATATTATAGATGACCTTCGAGGGGGACGGTACGATGTTCTAGTCGGTATAAATTTGCTCCGAGAAGGCCTTGATTTGCCCGAAGTTTCGTTAATCGCGATAATGGACGCTGACAAAGAGGGATTTCTTCGCAGTAAGACATCTTTGATACAAATTATGGGACGAGCTGCGCGAAGGGTAGGCTCAAGAGTAATTCTTTATGCAGATAATGAAACGGG
>JAKAEH010000150.1 GCA_021825955.1 bacterium
TATTTGCGTGAGTCTCGAGCGTATGATAAGCCTTTTCCATATTGTACCCGGAGGGGTACAGGTGATAAGCGTTAATACGTTATCGGTGTAATCCTGTTCCAAAACCGAAGTATCGTTAGGATCTACTACGGTAATACTAAAAATAGTGTATTTATAGGTTGTTCCCGAAACAGTTACAAATATATTATCTCCTACTTTAAGTTCGTATGCACGCGCGAAAATAGTCTTATAATTATTCGGGTCGAACAGTTGCGGAAGCGTCGAGTGTCCAAAAACAACGGCGTTTCCTTTTTGCGGAGGAATAGTCGTTCCGCCTAAATTTACAAGGTGTTTGGAAAGGTCGTCGTCGGATGCGGAAACTATAGCATTTTGTATATTTAATTTTGGAATTGCCATTGTATAGCTATCTACTGCAGGCGTTCCTCTTTGGTATTTATATCCGGGAAACCAATTCTGCGCATTTGTATAATCTACGCCGCTTAATCCTTGGGAAGCTTCGGAGATTAAACTTTTAATAGTGTCTCCGTTTACAAGAGTTGCTTTTGGAATAGGAACAGCAATATCTTGGGCGGCAAATGCGGGTGCAAAATATATCTGCCAGGATAAAAGGGGAAAGAAAACATAAAGCGCAATTCCTAAACCCAGTAAAATGATAAAAAGACTGAAACTTCTGGCAATTTTTTTTAGTTTTTTGCCCGAGGCTTTTTTATAGTAATATTTACCCATTAAGTTTTATTTCAAAGCTAATATTCTTGGAATTTCTGGGCAGTAACTTTGGAAGAAGCGGAATAGCAGGACTTATACTTACGTCAACGCTTGAAACATGGGAAATTTCTCCTAAGATTGTTTTGGCTTTTCCCGCAGATTGTCCTGCTACCTGTTTTGCTAAAGCTTCCTGGTCAATTTTGGGCAATAGGAATGCCTGGATATTTAGGTCCGCATCTATATTATTACTGTCTTTTGATTTAATATTTTTAACGTTAACATTTAAGTTATCTTTGTTTATTGTTATATCATTTGAATTAAAAAGGTTAAGGGCCAAACTAACGATGTCATTTTTATTATAGGAAACTGCCTGGTATGTAACTGTTCCGTTTAAAGTAACATTATCGGCCTGGTCTCCCGCATTTTTGTCGAAATTCTGTTTATCAACTGTTTCGGAAACAAATCCGGGTAAAAGAGTCTGGTCCCCGGATACTTTACCGTTTAAATCGCTTTTTGCTTTATCTTCAAGTTTTTTGGGAAGGTCGGACAAAAGTTTTGCAGTGTCGTCTTTTGAAACAACAGTGATATTTTTGGTTGTTCCGCCCGAAAAAGGATTGTCATTTTTTCCGGCAACGGAAGGGTTGTCTCCTATGGAAAATTTTGTTCCGGAAGGGAGGTTATAATTGCTTCCGAAAGTTGAAGAGGTAACATTTACATTTGCAGTTGCCGGTTTGGTTCCGGAGAATGGATCACCCGATGCGGAAGCAATGGAAACTCCGCTGTCCAGCGTAAAATCAAGGCCGTTTGAAGAAGTTATTTTTGTTCCGCCGGAAAGACTTACCGGGTCGCTGGAATTATTAAATATAGTAACCGTACCTTTTGCTTTATCTCCGGTTTGTTTTTGTCCGGTTGCTTGAGTTGTGTCCGTTCCGTCTTCGGAGACTGTTACAAATTGCGCGGCAAGGACATTATTTTTAGCATCGGTTGGAGAGTTGGTTGAAAAAGTTACAGTCTGGTCTTTTTGGGAGATATCCGGTTTTACATTTAAAGTAACTTTTGCGTGAGCGGCAAAAAGGTAGAAGAAGAAAAACAGCAAGATCAAAAGCGCAATAAGTCCTCCCGGTATTGCCAAAAGAATTCCTTTTCCTCCCTTAACGTTTTTTAGGAATGCAAAATTAAGTTTTTTAAAATCCGTTTTTTTTAACGATTTTAAAAGTTTTGCAAAAGTTTGTTTTACAAGAGGTACAACTTCCGAAAACCTTGAACCGGTTTGGCGTCTTTCATCTTTTAGCATTAAATTTTGGGGAATTTCCTCTATATTTTCCGCTATTGGCTCTTCTTCATTAAATACTCCGCTAAAGGCGGATTTTTCTTCGCCCGCGTTTTCACTAACTTCGGGTTCAACAATATTTGGTTCTGGCTGGGGGACTTTTGCTATATCTTCGTTTTCCAAAAATCCGAAAAATTCCGGCGCGACCGCATCGCTTAAATCGTTTACGTCTTCTTCTTTAGGTTCTTCCGAATGTTCGGTTATAATCTCTTCGGCCGGTTCTACTTTTGCCGGCTCTACGGTTTCGGCAGTTTCGCTTACAAACGAAGGCTCAAGCCTTGTAACTTCGCCTTCTTCTTTTTTCCTGTAGCCTGTTATTATTCCAAGTCCCATTTGCGCACCGGTTCCGAGCAACATCGCGCTTGCGTCAAAGTTTGAATCAAGGTTGACGACTTGGGGAAGATGCAAAAAAGGAAGACTTTTACTCCACTGGTGGCCGGTTAATTCCTGTACAACTTCTTCATCCGATGAATAAACAATTATTCTTGAGGGAAGAATTTCGGGGGATTCGAAATGTTTTAATAAGGTGTCGATTGTGTAAGACGCCGATTCGTGTATTTCCGAATTTTTTGTCTCGACAATTTTTCCGGCCTTTACCAGAGAAACGCTTATATATTTATTTCCGATTTCCGCCAAAATTGCGGTTATCGGTGCTCCTTCTTCTTTTTGGATAAGGCTTACAACTGCCTCGTTTAGTACAAGAAATCCTATTGGAGTAAGTACTAATTCGTTTGACGCTTTTTTAAGCTTATCCAAATATTCTTTTTTAATTTTGTTTTCTTCAACCCAAGAAGCTTTTAATCCGAAAATTGTTTTTTGGGTTTCGATATTATTAGGAAGAGCCTCTTCGGCCCCTGAAATTGCTTTGTCCAATGTGTTTAAAAAGTCTTCCGTTGAAGCGTTTTCAACCGAATCGGGGAAAAGTTCTTCATTACTTGATATTACTTTAAGTTTTCTTTCCTGTTCTTCAAGAATAACCGCTACCGCTTTTTCGTTTCTTAAAACCAGTGCAAGGTAATATTCGGATTTTTCCTTTTTTTCAAAAAATTTAAAAAAAGAAAGTTTGGGTAAGTTCATAATTTATTCGCCGACTACCGCATAAATTCTCCGTTGTCTGTTGCCGATATTTTCCTGTTTTATTATCTTAAACCTTTTTAGCTTTGATGTAAAATCTACATGCGGGCCTCCGCAGAACTCTTTTGAATAATCACCTACAAAATAAACTTTTACGTCATTTTCGTATTTTTCGTCGAAAAGTCCTATTGCTCCTAATTCTTTTGCCTTTTTT
>JAKAEH010000151.1 GCA_021825955.1 bacterium
CAGTTGTTATTGCGTTTTTTGCTTTTAATGACGCCGCATCATAAGCAGTTGTATCTTTCCCTGCGGTTTTCATGTTTTTAGCTCTTGTGTCTAGATTGGTAAGTATAGTGCTGATATTTGTTAGTCCCAAAGACATCTTGTTTGTTGCTCTCTTATTCAGATCGGCAATTTTGTCATTAATTTTTTGAACAAGAATTTTTTTCTTTGCGTCTTTAATAGCAGCCAATTTTTGCTGAAAAACCTCTTTGGTTTGGGAAGTTGTACTCGGATTTTGTACAGTAGAGCTATTGAGTTTTTGATTTAGGGTAGCAGAAGTTGTTGAAGCCTCTGCTTTTAGGGGATACCAGATTGCAGCCAGAAGAAAAATAAAAATCAACAATTTCTTAAGCATAAAAATATTTTATACAATTGGTTTTTGACTTGTCAAGTCTAAAGCTCGCCTTTTTTAATCCTTTCTCTCAAGAGTTCTACGTAAGTGTTGAAATAATATAGATTATGGAAGGTAACCAAACGAAGCGCGGTGATTTCTTTAGCTTTGAAAAGATGTGCAATGTAGGAACGCGAGTAGTTTATGCAAGTTTCGCATGCACACTTTTTATCTAGAGGCTTTTTATCCTTTAAAAATTTAGATTTTTTAAGATCGAGTTTCCCTTCAGAGACGAAAGCTACTCCGTGTCTTGCATAATGGGTTGGAACGATACAGTCAAAAGTATCAATACCCTCCTTAATAATTGTTTCCATATCTTCTAGGTAGCCGATTCCTAAAAGATGTCTTGGTTTACTTTCGGGTAAATTTGAATTAACCCAAGACAGCATTTTTGCCATGTCCTTTTTATCGTCTCCAAATTCCCCTCCAATTCCAAATCCTTCAAAAGGAAGTGAAGCTGTAAATTTTGCCGATTCAATTCTTAAATCTTCAAATTTTCCTCCTTGAACAATTCCATAAAGTGCTTGATCCGATTTTTTTACCTCAAGACAAATTTTTGCCCAACGCTTTGTTTTTTCAAGAGACCTTTTTGTGTATTCATAATTTGCGATTGGTGATGTACATTCATCAAATGCAAAAATAATATCTGCTCCTAATTTCTCTTGAATCTTAATTGATTCAGAAGGTCCCATAAAAAGCATTTTTCCATCAACAACCGACCTAAAATATACACCGTCTTCAGTAATTTTGATTTTTTTTGGTTGTTCTCCTATTTTTATCGTTTTGTCAGTGGTTTCTTTAAGAATTTTCCCGGTTCCATAATCGCTGCCAAAACCTAAAGAAAAAACTTGATATCCACCGGAGTCCGTCATAATGGGTTTATTAAAATTCATAAATTTATGAAGTCCTCCATTTTGCCCAACAATGTCTTCCCCGGGTTTTAAATGAAGATGGTAAGTGTTTGAAATAATTATCTGGGTTTTTGTTGCCTCAATTTCTTTTGAGGTTAAAGTTTTGACTACTGCTTGTGTTCCAACACCAACCAGCGCAGGTGTTTCGATTTCTCCATGAGATGTTTTTAAAATCCCGAGCCTTGCCCGTGATTTGTTTGACCGTTTAATTATTTTGAACTCAAACATGAAGGAATTGTATCAAAAGAAGAACTAATTGTCTCCTGTAGCTTTTACGATTGTTGAAATATATTTGCAGTAATCACATTCTTCGTTTGATTTCGGAATTTCATTAGACGTTAAGCATTCTTTAATTTGAATTAAAGTATTTTCTATCCATGAATCATCCCCTTTGTAAGGAATTATTTTTACATCAAATTCGAGCTTTGCATCAAAAGCTTTCTTGTCGGTGTCCCCATTACAATAAACAAAATAACCGGTTTTTGAGACTTTAAAATTATTCTGCCGGAAAAGCCATTGGTATATTTCCATTTGCCGTTTGTACCCGATTTGCCAATCAGCATCAATATTTACCTCTTCATCTTTTGATGTAGCTTTATAGTCAACTATTATTAGTTCTCCTTCCGAATCCTTCCATACATCATCAACGCCTCCTGTTATCAATAAATTTGTCGGTTTGTGCAGAAACTGGATGCCTTTAAAAGGATTTCTCCAAACATCCATTTCTTCGTGTTGAAATGGAATTGCATCAATTTTATAAGCTTGCATTAAAGGATGTGCTGTTTTTTCAGCCCGGTGTATATCAAACTCTTTTTTTAATAATTTATCTACGGCTGAATTTAGGCTAAAAGGAAATCCGGGAGGTCTGTCTACTCCAAGTCGTCTGTCAATGTAGAAGCATCGGGGGCAGTTTAAAAACAAATCAATCTTACTCCTGCTGAGTTTAAACGGCGCGAGTGAGGATGGATCATATAGTCCCCAGGTTCTTCTTCCGTTATAATATTTAGACATAAAGTTCAACCATTATAGTATTAAACAGCCTAAATTAAAATGATTCAAAATGTAACAAAAGGAACAATAGTTGCAAAAGAAACCAAGTTTGCAGAAAGTTTTTCAGATAATTTTTTAGGTCTTTTGAACAAAAAAAACCCAAGAAGCATGATTTTTAAAACCAGATTTGGCATCCACACTTTTTTTATGAAAGAACCAATAGATGTTCTAATTCTAGATAAAAATAATAAAGTGGTTAAAGTAAAAGAAAATCTTGCTTCTTGGAAGATCTATTTTTGGAATCCCGAGTTCGAAACAATTATAGAGTTACCTAAGTTTTCTATTCAACAATCGAGAACTAGAATTGGAGATTTATTAAATTTTGATTAATCCTCTTGTCGAGCTATAGCGTTTCTTGGGATTCGAGAAAGTCCCGAACTATACATTGTCCATATATCTATTTGGTTTGAGGCAAGTTGTCCCGTATCTTCACAGACGATTTTCCCATATCCTTCTATATAATAAGTGCTTCCATGCATAAAATTGCTACCGCATGCGGCAGCGCCATCGTACACGGTTTTTCCTGAAGCCATATGTCCACAAAATCCTCCTCCATCACCTCGATATCCCGAATCATATTCACAATAATAACCTGTAATAAATGCAGAAATTCCTCCTCCTGTAATTGATTGGGCGGAAACCGACCCGTTTGATACTTGTTTCGATTGTGCTGCTTTTCTCTCCTCTTCGGCTTTTCGTGCAGCTTCTGCTTCTGTGGCTGCTTGTTCAGCTATTTTTCTTTCCTCTTCGGCTTTTTCAGCCAAAATTTTTTGTTCAGCTTCAAATTGTTCTTGTTCCAGTCTTAAAATATCTTGATTGGGAGTTTTTGGCCCTTCAACCCGTAAAATGTTCCCTTCTTCAAGCTCTATCTCTATACCTCTTGTTTCAAATTCTTGTAGGATTCGTTGAGAATGAGGAATAGTTC
>JAKAEH010000152.1 GCA_021825955.1 bacterium
AGGTTAGATTTATTATTATTTTACAATAATTTTCGGATGATTGCAGTATTCTTGCCCATCCTAAATCCACCTATATGGGTTGTCTAAATTTATGGGTACATTATAACCTCTGCCAGTTTTTTATCAGGAAATTGAGATTTATGCTTATGTTCCTTGCGATTATTAAGTTCCTCTTCTAGGACTTTAATATTCTGGTCTATCTCATAAAACGGAGCAGGAACGCTAGTAGAATTTTTATCATCTACTGCATTAGAACGGCTTTTTTTAAACCACGACATAAATTCTCCTTCTTATTTGTATTTATTTGAATAAATTTTACTTTTTAATCGCATTGTACGCCTTCAGTAATAATAAAACCATAATAATTGAATAGTTTTAAGACCAGTGATAATAAATTTGGTTTAATGAATTATTAAAAGCAAACAAAATTAAAATTATCATTATCTTCCTACAAATAAAGAGTGATTTGAATGCTTTCCGATTACCACGACATATCCTCCCTGGACATGTATAAACGTTTTGAGACTCTCTATCTGATGTATGGAGCTGGTTAATCCATATTCGTATAACGGACTTGCCCCATGCTTCCAGACATAAGAATCGTTTATATCCAAATTGTGGCGGATTGTTTTGGACTGCTGATAAACAGACATGGCATCGGCTTTCGTAATCTTCCCTGATATCAGTAAAACCATGGCCAGTTCGTCCACACGGTTCAGGCTGCTCTGTGCGCTGGCAGTGCGTTTTACATAGCTAACCTGCATCGGCGTAGGTCCGGAAGCGCAACCGGATAATATCGTTCCCGAAAACCCTATCAAAAATACTGCTATTAGAAATTTTCGCATATTAAACTACTCCCCAAAGTCAAGATTATAATTTTTAGAATTTATACTATAATCATTTAAAAATAAAACCCCCAACTTTATTAACTAACTTCCCCAAACCCCCTACAACTGCTTTGGCAGTATCCTTGACAGCACCTATCAACAAGTCAGCCGCTTCTTTTACTTTACTTCCCACAACACTCTTCATTGCGGGTCTTGCAGTGTCTATTAACTTCCCAACGGCTACCCCCACAAACGGAATAAGAGCCAAGGGAGCTTTAATGGCATTGGCGATATAATCGATGCCAACCTAAACCTCTGGGATCCCCCCCCCAACACATTCCGCTTTTTTAATCTAAAAAAGCGGTTTAAATATTTTAGTATTATATTTTAATATAATTTAAGAACTAAAATACTTCACTTTTAGAAAATTAAGTAAAATAAAAACTGTAGTGGTAATAATCTGGTATCCTAAAATGCAGATGCGCTATTTTATTGACTTTGAACTGAGTGGAGTGTCAAAGTCAGGATTGCCAAACTAACCCGTCACATTCATAAACTTTCTAAAAGTATAATATCTTGTTCCATCCGATTGATTTTCGCTTTTTCGTTTAATTTATCTAATTTTATGCTGTTTATCTCTTTTAACTGGTCTCTTATCCCTTTAACTGCAGACATATATTTATTCATAATTTCATTGGTCATATCTTCAACTATGGTTTTTATATCGTCATTAATATCTTTTTTTATTTGACCTAACAGTTTCTCTATATTTTCTTTTGTCGTCTTACGTTTAAATTTATCTAATAATTTATGTAACACTATTGTGGTTACTATTGCAACAGGAATTAATACAACCGATGCGCTCATCGCTGTGGTAGCGCCGGTTGCCGCAGCTTCCGCGCCGACTACCGCGGTTTCTCCCGCAACAGTGGTAACCGCGGCCGTTCCTGCCACTGTGCCGACTACCGCGGTTTCTCCAGCAACAGTGGTAACAACCGTTCCTGCCGCTAACTTACTTGCAATGAATAATTTGCCCATATCTAACAAAAGGTCTCCTGTCTTCATTGTGCTACCTATTTTGTTTGAGCTTGATGTTTCATTGCGTCCATTTATTCTGTTTAAGGCTTCACCGCCCTTAGATAAAATGCCATCAAGAAAATTAACAGTCTCTATGGTTGCAAAATTTTCATTTAAATCAACGATGGCTTTATTATAAATATGACCAATCTTATTGTTAATAGCCTGGGATTTTGTGCTAAAAAAATTATTAACATCTTCTGATAATTGTCGATGATCCTTAATATATTTTTCAAAATTTTCATAGATTTTATTGGTAAGTTCTCCTAAAAGATCGCCGTATTCTTTAGTTACCGATTTTGTTATTTGCTCTATTTCCATATTTTTTTGGAACTCTAGTTGCGGGAGATTGCTTTCTATTTCCTTAATGCCAATATCTAATTTCTCAACACTTATTACATTATCTGACTCAAGAATATTTTTTGTGTTTTCTAAATTAGACTTCATGTTAGTTATTAAATCCTTTAATGGTGCTGCAAATATCTTATTTCTTATCTCATCGTATTTAGAATCATACTTCATAAAAATATCAGTAATATCGGATATTTTACCGTCCGCAACCGATACCATGCAGTAATAAGCCGGTTCTTTATAATTTTCTTTGAGCACTGAAAGGGTATTTTTTAATACTTTTTCGGCATCTTCTTTTTCGACTTTATCTATTTTGCTTAAAATCAGTATAAATTCTCTTTCTAAATATTTAATATTTTTTATAAAACTTAAAACTTCTTCAGAAATAGCTCCTTTTGATACATCTATCACCACGGCGAATATAGTATCTTTTTTCATAAGATAGTCTTTGGTAACGTTTGTATGCTCGTAATATTGAGAGCTAATTCCAGGTAAATCTACAATTTTGATATTTTTATAATATTTTAAATTAACATTACTTAATTCTAAAACATCTACCCCGTCTTTTTTGTATTTATTCTCTTTTTCGCAGTAACAAATTTCACATGGCTTAGCGGTGGTGGGCGCTGTATCGACATCTAATATATCTTCCCTTAAAAACTCGTTTATCAAAGAGCTTTTTCCAGCGGAAAACTCACCGATAAAAACTATCGGTATCTTAAAATTTTGATACTCGTTTAAAAGATTTTTTACGCTTTCCTGATTTTCTTTCAACTGTTCGTACCTGTTAGATATTTCCTGCAATTTTAAAATTTTGTCTTTCATAATGGTCTCCCTTCTAATTTAATATTTCAAATCGTTTTATTTTTTCTAACTCATTTATCAAAGAGTTTAATTCATTATTTAAAATATTGATTTCTTCTTCTTTTAAATCCTTACGTTTATTAAGAGAATTAATATTTTGCATAAAATAATCTTCTATTGCAGTCATCATTTTTCTCCTCTGCCCATTAGTCTGTTCCTTCATTGATTTTTCTAAATCATTAATATAA
>JAKAEH010000153.1 GCA_021825955.1 bacterium
TCAGTATGTTTATAGGAATACTCTTAATAAGAGCAAGCTGGAATGTAGTGCGAGAGGCAATGCATGTTTTGCTTGAAGGTGTTCCGGAAGGAATAGACATAAAGAAAGTCAAAAATGAAATTCTTAATATTTCAAAAATTAAAAATGTTGATGATATGCATATATGGGCAATATCATCTCACTTTGCAGCAATGAGCTGTCATATAATTATCGAGGATTGTAGTCTTGGAGAGAGTATAAAAATAGTTAAAGAAGTGAAGGAAAATTTGAACAATAAGTTTAATATTCAACATGCGACTATAGAGACAGAATTAATTGATTGTCTTCCCGAAACTTTAAATAACTGATAAGTTGACTTTGGAAAAAGTTGTGTCTACCATAAAGAATGCTGGATATACAGCGCAACCGCTTAATGAATAATACGTTTAAATTTAAAGTAAGCATCAGTTTGTTGGTCATTAGCTTTTTGTTTTTAGTTTTTGCCCAGAAAACAAATGCTCAGATGATGAGAAATTATCAGGGACAAACCTCTTTTTCGCAAAGCGATATTCAAAATGAACAAAATGAGCAAAATGCAGGGCAGGTTATTTACCAGAAACTGCAAAATGGTCAGATAACTTGTCAACAATTATCCGAAGACAATTTTGATAAACTCGGAGATTATTTTATGTGGAAGGCTCTAGGAAATACTCAAGCTCATGCTGCAATGGATGAGAGAATGACGCAAATGATGGGAGACCAGGGAAATACTCAAATGCATATAATTTTAGGCAAAAGAGGAAGCGGATGTTTTTCAAATCTTGCGGTTCCTTCAAATACTCCCTCTTTTATGATGGGAATGATGAATAATGTTTATGCAAACGGAGGAGGTGTTAAAAACATGATGGGAAATTGGGGTTGGGCTGGATCTACGATGGGCTGGACAGGTTTTGGAAGTTTTAATTTATTTAGCTTTCTTATCTTTCTAGTTATCTTTGTAGATTTGGTGCTTTTGGGAGCATATCTTTGGAAACAAATAAATAGAAAATAACTACATCAGATTGAAGTTTACTTTTCTGTTGGGAGACTTGCAGCTAGCCAATCATTATAGCCGCCTGCTAAGTCATAAACATTAGTAAAACCTTTTTGCTGCATTATCTGTAGTGCTAAACCGCTTCGTCTGCCAGTGTGACAATAAATAAGGTAATTGGCGTTTTTATTTAGTGAGTCTAGATAATCTGAAAACGATTGTGTTTGATAATAGTCAGCTTGCTTGGCGGTTTTAATATGTCCCGCGTTAAATTCGTCAATGGTTCTTATATCAATCAACGTGAATTTGCCCGAAGCTATCGCTTTATTAAATTGATCAGGGGCAATATGGGAATAGGCACTTGTTGCTCCTAAAACAGTATTGATTGGGGTTCCTGTAGTCGGAGTTAAAACGATTACTCCCCCGACTAAGATAACTATGATTATTAAGCCTAAGATAATATATTTCTTCATATAGATTAATTCTGAAGTGGCAATTCATAAACCCGCCATGCCATCAACCCACTTATCATATCATAAGCATTTTTGTAACCCAAATCCTTCATTATAGCCACGGCTTCGATGCTTCTTGATCCACTTAGACAATAAACATAAACGAATTTTTCTTTATCGGGGATAATTTTTTCAATCGCTTCAGATACTTGGTCAACTGGTAAATTAATACTACTGGCAATTTTTTGTCCCGAATACTCTTGGGGAGTTCTAACGTCAAGTAAGACAAAATCTTTTTCGCCCGTTTGGATTTTCTTATAAACGTCTCTTACGTCAATTTGTGAGGAACCTGAATTATTAAGCATATTGACATATTACATTAGCAAGTGCTAATATGTCAATATGGAATATTTAGTAATCAGCGCTTTTTCTAATCCGGTCAGGATTAAACTTCTCTGCTGCCTATCAAAAAGCAGCAAGAATGTTTTAGAGCTAATGGAGAATTGCGGACTGTCCCAGTCGGCGGTATCCCAGCATTTAATTAAACTTAAAAAAGCAGGACTAGTTAAAGACAAAAAACAGGGGAAATTTGTTTACTATTCCTTAACAGACAAAAAAACAGCTAAAGTCGCAAACATGTTAATTGATTTTTGTAAGGAGGTGGAAAAATGAAAGCAAAATATATAAAGCTTTACTCTACTAAAACTTGTCCTTACTGCATGATGGAAAAAGCATGGCTTGAAGAGGAAAAAATAAAACATGAGGTAGTTTATGTTGATCAAAATCAAGAAGAAGCTCAGAAAATGGTAGAAAAAACTCAGCAAATGGGGGTTCCCGTAACAGAAATTGGATACGACAATGGCAAAGAAGAATATGTAGTTGGTTTTAATAAACCGTTATTACAACATCTTTTAAAAAATTAACGAATTTTATTAAAAGGAGGTGAATTTAAATGTTAAAAAAATATCAAAACGAAAGTCAGATAGATAGAGTCATAAGATTTGTAATAGGAATTGTATTAGCAGTTTTAGGTTTCACAATGTTTACCGGCGTTATTCAAATCGTTATGTATGTATTAGCTTTTGTAGCTTTATTTACAAGCGCAACGGGATTTTGTTTAATTTATAAAGTTTTAGGAATAAGTACGCTTAAAAAGAGTTTATAGAAGCAGGTTAATTAAGCGGCTATACTTAAAATAAAAACAGTGAAATAATGGTAGTTCCTAAGATTACCCAGATAACATCTTTCTTAAGCTTTAGGATTATAAATAATCCAGCTAAAAATATTAGCCACGTCTGCCAATTAATAAGAGATTTTTCGCCAAATTGCAAAGCAACTGCCCCTATGATCCCGATAAATCCTGCTTGAAATCCTTTAACAACTACCCTAACTGCTTTTAAGTGTTTTATTTTTTCGTGGAATTGTCCTAAAAGCATAATCAGTAAAAGGGATGGGAGAAAAACAGTGATTGTCGCAAAAAAAGCACCCAGCCATCCGTAAACTTTGTAACCAATAAATGCGGCTGTAATAAAAACGGGACCGGGAGTTATTTGTCCGATGGCAATACCATCTCTAAATTGCGCAAGTGTTAACCAATGGAATCCGTCAACTACGATACTTTTAATAAGCGGTATAGAACCGAATCCTCCACCAAAAGCAAATAAGCCGATTTGGAAAAAAGTCGAAGAAAGTGTCCAGATTATTGAATGACTAAGCCAAAGAACTAAGGAAATCACAACTAGAGCTAATAAAAGATAAATAAGCTTCTTGTTTATAGAATATTTTTGGGGAAGGCTAGTGGTAGCGTTTTCATCATTTTGCAGCTTAGCTCCTTCAAACTCAT
>JAKAEH010000154.1 GCA_021825955.1 bacterium
AAATAAGAGACGCTACTTTACAAAAAGTCCCACTTTTGGGTATAATAGGCAAACAGGAAGTAGAAAATGAAACTATTTCCGTAAGAACAAGGGAAGGAAAAGATTTAGGACAGCTTAAGATTTCCGAATTTCTAGATAAAGTAATACACGAAATTGATAAAAAGATATAAGAAAAAACAAGACGACAGAAAATTTTACAGGACTAACGAGCGTATTTTTGCTACAACGCTACGTCTTCTGGACGCAAGCGGAAAGCAAATAGGAATATTAAGTAAATTTGAAGCTTTAGACAAAGCAAGAAGTGAGGGATTGGACTTGGTAGAAATTGCTCCAATGGCAAAACCTCCGGTTGCAAAAATAATAGACTTCAAGAAATTTCTTTATCAGGAAGAGAAGAAAAAACGGGAAGAAAAAAGAAAAGCTAAAGTATCAGAGACAAAAGAAGTAAGACTCGGACCTTTTATGAGTGACAACGATTTAGGGGTCATGACTAAAAGAGCTCGAGATTTTTTAGAAGATGGAGATAAAGTAAGACTGGTAGTCAATTTCTCGGGCAGACAGATTGTCCACCCGGAATTTGGACATAAAGTACTGGATAAAGTACTAACAGGCTTAGAAGATATATCAAAGGTAGAAAGAGACAGACACTTGGAGGGAAAGAAATTAATATGTTTAATTTCGCCCGAAAGGAAAAACAAAAATGCCAAAGAAGAAAATAAAGAAATCAGTATCTAAAAGATTCAAGGTTACAAAAACCGGTAAGGTTTTGTTTTCTCATCAGTATAAAAGCCACTTGAAGATGCATAAATCAAAATCAAGGCTTAGAAGACAAAAAGAAACAGGAGTCCTTGAAGGTGAATTTGCAAAAAAAATTAAACAAATGCTTGGAGAAGCTTAAATATGGCAAGAGTTAAACGAGGAGTCGTATCCAAAAGCAAACATAAAAAACTTTTATCCAGGACCAAAGGGTTTAGGGGAACCAAATCAAAACTGGTAAAGGTAGCAAAAGAGGCAGCGCTTCATGCGGATGCTTATTCTTTTCATGGAAGAAAATTAAGAAAAAGGGATATTAGAGGACTTTGGATAATAAGAATTGGGGAAGCATCGAAAAAAGAAGGTATTTCTTACAGTAAGTTAATGAATAGACTTAAAAAATCAAAAATTGAGCTGGATAGAAAAATACTTGCGGATTTAGTTGTAAACGACCCTCAAACTTTCCAAAAAATCGTAAAGACCGCAAAATAACAATCCTCTTTTTATATTCATTGAGTAGTGAAAAAAGCCTCAAGTTATGCTATTCTTAGACTTATGGAAGAAGAATTAATAAGCATTAAAAATACCGCACTTTCCTTTATATTAGAAGCCGAAGATTTAAAATCACTGGAAGATACAAAGCTTCAATTTTTAGGTAAGAGCGGAAAATTAACACAAACAATAAAAGAAATAGTAAAAATTCCTCCGGAAAGAAGAAAAGAAGTGGGGATGCTCGCAAACGAGGTTAAACAAACGATAGAAGATGCAATAAAACGAAGACAGGAAAATCTAAAACAAAAGGGACAAAAAGTTTTAAGGCAAAAAATAGATGTTACAAATCCCGGAGTTAAACCTTCCCTAGGCCACGAACATTTGGTTACGCAGGCGATTGAAGAGATAAGCGGTATTTTTGAAAAAATCGGATTCACAAGAGTAAGATATCCGGAGGTAGAATGGGATTGGTACGCTTTTGAAGCTCTAAATTTTCCCCAAGGACATCCTGCAAGAGATGATTGGGAAACTTTTTTTATAAAAGGCGAAAAAGATTCAAAAAAAGGACAGATGCTTTTAACTCCACATACTTCTTCCGGGCAAATAAGAGAAATAGAGAAAAACCTTATAAAAGAAAATAAAGGTAAAGATTTATCTATTAGAATGCTTAACGTTGCCAAATGCTACAGAAGGCAATCCGATATTTCCCATACACCCATGTTCCATCAATTCGAAACTCTTGTGATTGATAAGAATATTTCAATTTCCCATTTAAAAGGAGTGCTCGATTATTTTGCCAAATCTTATTTCGGCGAGAAAAGAAAAACAAGAATAAGACCTTACCATTTCCAGTTTACCGAACCGTCATTTGAGGTAGATGTTACTTGCGGTGTATGTAACGGTAGGGGATGCAGACTTTGTAAAGAAGGCTGGCTTGAGATGGGAGGAGCCGGAATGGTTCACCCGAATGTTTTAAGAATGGCCGGAATAGATCCGGAAAAATACACCGGGTTTGCTTCGGGATGGGGAGTGGAGAGAGTGTTAATGATGAGGGAAGGATTAGAAATTGACGACCTTAGGATTTTGTATTCCAATAACCTTGATTTTTTAGAGCAATTTTAAAATGAATCCCGTTAGAAAAACTATTTTATATAACAATTTAGAATTCTTGATATCTACTTTAAGGAGGAGAATTTTCTAACGGAATGAATATAAAAATAATTGACAGTTGGCTTAGAGATTACCTTAAAACAGAGGCAACTCCAAAAATAATCGGACAGATATTATCCGAAACGAGTGTTTCGGTTGAAAGACTGGAAAAAACTGCAGACGATTATATTTATGATATTGAAGTAACGACTAACCGTCCCGATTTAATGTCTGTAATAGGAATCGCAAGAGAGGCATCTGCTGTCTTGAAAAGCAACGGCATAGAAGCTTCTTTTACTCCGTTAAAACTGCAAACTCCGCAATCTCCTAAAACGAAATTTATAGAAATAAATAATGACTCTAATCTCGTAAATAGAATTTGTGCAGTTGTAATGGAAGTAAAAATAAAGAATTCTCCCGACTATCTTAAAATGCGTCTTGAAAATTCAGACATAAGAAGTCTTAATAATTTAATAGACATTACAAATTATGTTATGCGTACGGTTGGACATCCTTCCCATGTTTTTGATTTTGACAGACTTAGTGCAAAAAGTTTAACAATAAAAGAAGCGGAGAAAGGTAAGAAAATAAAAACTTTGGATAATAAAGAACATACACTTTTAGGCGGGGAGATTGTCGCAGTAAATGACAATAACGAAATAGTTGACCTCTTGGGAATAATGGGATTGGAAAACAGCGTAGTTAACAAAGATACAAAACGTATTCTTTTTTTTATAGATAATAACGAAAAAAACCACATAAGAAGAGCCTCTATGTCTCTTGGCATCAGAACGGAAGCAGCAGTACTAAATGAGAAAGGATTGGACAGCGAATTATCTTTTGAAGCACTTTTATACGGAATAAAATTATATGAACAACTAGCAGATGGAAAAATATTGTCTG
>JAKAEH010000155.1 GCA_021825955.1 bacterium
ATGAATTAGCGGAAAGCGTAATTCTAATCGTTGGTTCTTCTACTTCAATTCTTGGTAAGCTTTCCGGATTTTTTGCATCTGCTACGGTATCCCCAATCGTTGCATTTGAAATCCCTGTTAAATCGATAATATCTCCCGCTTTAGCCTCATCAACACTAATTTTTTTGAGTCCGTGGGAAAGACTTATTGTTTCTGCTTTTCCGGGTATTTTCTCCCCTTTTTTATTTATTAAAACCAAAGCCTGCCCTTTTATTAAATTCCCTCTTCTTATTCTGCCTATTATGTGCTTTCCCTTATGCGTGTCATAATCTAAACTTGTTACAAGCATCTGAAAATCCCCTTCAGAAACCTCTGGGGATGGAATAAACTCTATGATTTCATTAAGAATAGGTTCTAGGTTAGAAGATTTTTCTACATCTTCTAATTTAGTGGATGCTTTTCCTTCTCTTCCTATGGCATAAAAGGTTGGAAAATCCAAATGGTCGGTATCTGTTGCAAGTTCTAAAAACAAATCATGGGTTTTTTCTATTGTTTTTTCTATGTCTGCAAGTTTTTTATCTATTTTATTAATTACAACTATGATTTTAAGACCAAGTTCCAGGGCTTTTCTTAAGACAAATTTTGTCTGGGGCATCGGACCCTCCTGGGCATCAATAATTAAAAGAGCTCCGTCTGCCATGTTTAAAGTCCTTTCAACTTCCCCTGAAAAGTCGGCATGACCTGGGGTATCAATAATATTGATTTTATAGCCTTTATAATAAATTGCCGTATTTTTAGCTAAAATTGTAATCCCTCTTTCTCTTTCCAAGGGATTTGAGTCAAGGATTGTAGTTTGGAACATTTGCGCCTCATTATCCCTGAATGTATGGGACTGTTTAAGCATAAAATCAACAAGGGTTGTTTTGCCATGGTCAACATGGGCGATAACCGCAACGTTTCTTATTTTGTCCGATGTAAATTTATCCATAATAAAAGCGAGCTTCCTCGCTGAATAGATTATAGCACAGTTAGCTTCACTTAGTATGTTATACTTATTTAATGGCAAAGAAAAGAAATAAGTTGGTAAAAAAACATAAAAAAAATAATTTTTCTTTTGGGTCTTCTTACTTTTTGCTTTTTACGGTTTTTATTTTCATCTTAGTATTGGGTTTTTTAAAATACAATAACTTTGATTATTCAAAAAAATATAAATTAAATAAAGACACTTCAAAGATTTCTGCAAAAAGCGCAGAATTAATTACATATCCTTCTGAAACGCCCAGGCCATCGGAAACACCGGTACCTTTAACAGGATATTGTTTAAAAGTTCCGATACTTATGTATCATCATATTCAGCCTCAAAGTAATGCAAAGCAACTTAAGCAAACAGCATTAAGTGTTGACAATGAAATTTTTGATTCTCAAATGCAATACCTTTCCCAAAACGGTTACACGAGTCTTTTCGTAAATGAACTTATAAATGCGTTGATAAATAATCAATCTCTTCCAGAAAAATCAATAGTTATTACTATGGACGACGGATACGAAGATAATTTTGTATATGCATTGCCAATTTTGAAAAAATATAATTTAAAAGCAAACATAATGCTCTCTTCAGGTCTTATGAATAACTCAAATATGCTTTCGTGGGATGAAGTTAATTTGCTGAAAGCAACAGGTCTTATTTATTTTACAAACCACACGTGGTCACACCATTCTGTTATAAGGGGTTCGCAGGATAAAATAAGCATGGAAATAGATGTCGCAAAAAAACAAATAGAAGAAAATACAGGACAAACCGTAAATATTTTCACATATCCTTATGGGGAACACAATAAAACAGCTGAAAATACCTTAATAGAAAAGGGATATGTTGGCGCATTTACGGAAATTCCGGGATTTTACCAGTGTGACAGCTTTAGAATGACTCTTCATAGAACCAGAATCGGAAACTCTTCTCTTTCTTCTTACGGGTTATAAATTTGACACCGTATTTTTATTAAATTAAAGTAGAAATATGGCAAATGTTTTTGAAAACGATTCCATAGAGGAAAAGGATAATATATTTAAGCGTTTTATATCTTTTAAGAATATTTTCTTTGCACTTTTAATTTTAATTGTTATTAACCTTTTATGCCTGGATATTTTAATTTTTAAAAACAGGAACATAAAAACAATAGAAAAAATTATACCTACTTCCTCTTTAACAAATGATCAAAATGACTCTTCTTGTTCTTTATCTTGTATAACAAAAATAAATGAAGAAGTCCAAAAACTTAATAAACAAACTATTCAGAAAGCTGTTACCCTTACTCCTACAGAAACTAAAAAACCCAGCGTAAGCTCCTTATCTGTTAAAGAATACTATATTCCTTTTGGTTCCGGTTCTGGAAATTCTGCCGATTGGCAGGATGTTGCCGGGCTTCAGGCTTATGTTGACAGCGTAGGTTATCCGAACATAAAATCAGTTGTTTTTGAGGCATCTTTACACATACCAACAGGCAATGAAACGGTAACCGTAAGGCTTTATAATGCCACAGACGGACATCCCGTATGGAATTCTGAGGTTAACTTTAACGGTAATGCTTCCTCTGTTCTTCTTACATCCTCCTCGGTTTCCCTTGACAGCGGAAACAAGCTTTATAAAGTTCAAATGAAAACTCAATTACAGTTTAATGCAATATTGGATCAGTCAAGGCTTCATATAACCACAAAATAAACTGATATAGATTATCGCATTTTGTTCTATTTACTTTCGTATATTTTTCTACTACATTATTAATATATGCTGCCCTTAAATTTCTTCAGGAAAATCTTCAAAATGTATGCTTTCTGGTTCTTGGCCTAAATTATGGAAAAAGTAATCTTACATATAGATTTTGACTCATATTTTGCAAGCGTAGAACAGCAATATAATCCTAAACTAAGAGGAAGACCAATAGGAGTTACCGCTCAAAACGGCAGGACGTGTATTATTGCAGCGTCAAGGGAAGCCAAGAAGTTGGGGGTAAAATCACCAAGCCGTACCTGGGAAGCTATACAAAAGGTTCCTAGTATGGTTTTTGTTCCCGCTTCTTTTGAAAGGTACTGGCAGATAACACAAAAGTTTATAAGCTTATGTAAGGATTTTTCCCCCTTTGTTGAGATTTTTTCTTTAGACGAAGTGTTTATGGATATAACCCAAACCCAGGATTTGTTCGGGGGAAAATATGAACTTATAGAAAAAATAAAAAAGCGCATCAGTAAAGAAATAGGTGAATACATAACGGTTTCGGTCGGTATTTC
>JAKAEH010000156.1 GCA_021825955.1 bacterium
AAATGCGTATTCCAATTGAGCTCCTTTTAATACCGCGTCTTTTCTTAATCCTCCGCCAAGCGTTGCGCCAAGTACATAACCTGCTCCCCGCTGATCTCCTAAGGGATGACCTTCTTTTCTCGTAATCAAGAGCTTGCCTGTTCCGCTTTTCATTCCGCTTAAGCCTTCTCCGCTATCGGTGTAAGGTTCTTCTATTGCAAAATATCCTGTTGATCCGCTCATTGTTTTCCACCAAACGACATCACCAGCTTCTGCAGATGATAGATGAATCTGCTCTGTTCTTTTTGCAATTTCTATAATGTCTTCGCTAAGGACAGTTCCATCCAGGCTAGAGTGAATTACTAACGGTTCACCTTGTTGTGAACCAAGCAGTCTTCTTGCATTGTCAAGGATTACATCTTCTGCATCCGGGGGTTGTGGGCCTTGAGGAATTTCTCCAGGTTCATTCATAAAATTAATATGACACAATAATTAGCCAAGTGTCAAATTCAAATTTTCTGAGGTTTACCGTCTAAATCCCACAACATTATGATTAGGACTTTGTTCTGCAAAATCTCTATTTGTAATTCTTCTTGCTTCGGTAAAATGCCCGGTTACCGGAAGATCTAAAGAAGAGGAATTTTGAGAAACGAAAATATCTCTATCTCTAACGAGCAAAATGCCCGCATCTACTTCGGTTGGATTTATTGCACTTACTCTTTCTATCGCTTCACCTAATCCGTCCATCGCAACAATATCTGAATGATGGTCATTTCGGTCTCTGCCTATAAATATATCTCTTTCTACGCGGACAAATTTTACTGTTAATCTTTCTCCCAATTCGGGAGGTATGTATGGCGGCATAGTTGGAAATTATAGCAAATACAAATTTCAAATCCAAATTTTCTGAGGTTAGTCGGTGGAGATAAGTTGATTATCGTGTTGAGTTATTTCTACTTCAAGTAAAATATTTGCATTATCGATAGTTCTTACTGCGGTTTGTGCCATTTTTATTCCAACTGCTAAAGCCAAAAGTCCTGCTGTAACTCCAGTTGCGTCTCCTCTTTGATATTCCGCTATAACTGTTTGAATTCCCCAACTTCCTAATGTAACACTTGCTACGCCAGCTAGTCCGGCTTTGCCTGTTTCCCAAAGGCTTTGTCCATCTACCCCCTCAAGCCCTTCTCTTGCATAAAGCAGTGTAAATTCTCCTGCTTTTTCTGCGTGTCTTTCGGGAGTTAATTCGCCAAAAGATTTTATTAAGCCTTCAATTGCTCTATTCATGAAACGGATTATATACCTTTAATAAAAAGAGTCAATAGTATCTAAGAAGTGTTTCGAATCCAAATTTTCCGGGGGTTAAGGTTTAGGAAGAAATGTAGTTACTTTTCCGGTTAATCTTGGAGATATTTCTGCAGTTTTAAAAGCATCAAGCGCATCCGATGTTTCGTCTCTTTTTTCAAGCTGTGCCTCTATTCCGCCCATTACCAAAATTGCAGTCGTGATTTTTCCTGCTCCAAGCAAAGCCTTTTTTACATCTTTATGTTTTAATCCTAAAGCTAAATCTTTAATTCCCAACGCCATGATTCCCAACCCGGTTCCGGCTAGACTAAGTGAAACTGCTTCTTCGATAGCTTCTTTCCCCACTAATTGTATATAAATATCGTCATGATCACCGTATAGGGTGGTTGTTGATTCACTTCGTGTGGTTATTGCCGCATGAGCCGGATGACTTCTCATGCTTTCTGCAAATATCTGTACGGATGTATTTCTTCGTCCTTCAACAGTACTCATAAATTTTTTTGAATTATATCATCAAAATACTTAAAGTCAAACTAAATTTTTAAGAAACATTGTCTTTTGGTAAGATTCCCAAGAAAACCCCGTAAGCAATAGGAATAATTGCGGATAAATTCACTGTCGGACCGTTTGATTGGTGGTTAAAGTTTTCAAGAAATATAATCAGCGTGCCCAATGCTATCAGGGCGTCCGATACCGCGGAAAAAACATGCGGTTCAGATTCATGATCTCCTGCAAATGTTACACGAGGATTTATAACCCTTTCTAATTCCACCAAAGGATTATATTACAGGATTAAAAAATGTCAAATTTACCTTCAAAACTAAATTTCCCTCGATTTTTTTATTTAAATTGGTTATAATCCGCCTAATATGGGAGACAAGGAACGGCCAAAATTTATTAAACCCGAAGAACCGCCTACTTTAATTGGATATCCCCAACCCGGAAATGCAGCGCAAAGAGCAAGGCTTGAAGAGCAATCCGAAAGGGATAAGCAAGCTGCATTGGAAGGATTGATAAAAGCAGGAAGACTTAAGCTTAGAGATGTCCACGATATGCTGGTTGACGGAATTAATAAAAGAAACCAACGTCACGATGATCCATCGGGGTTAAAAAGGTAAGACGAAAAAGATTATAGTCCCTATGAAGTTCAAATCTAAATTTTCCTCGCTGGTATAATTTTCTTATGAAAGAAAAAATTATTCATCCGCCAACAGTTTTTACAATAACCGTTATTTTAGAGGTGTTTCTCCATTTTTACTTTCCGGTTGCAAAAATAATCCCTTTGGAGTTTAAAAATTTGGGTTGGATTTTAATTATTTTTAGCTTTCTGCTTTCGTTCTGGCAATTTATCACAATGCACCATAAAACTCCTATTCCCTACGGTTCAATGCCTAAAGTATTAATTACAAATGGTCCTTTTAAATTTACCCGGAATGCTTTTTATGTAAGTCTCAACTTAATTGCCTTAGGTGTTGCGGTATATCTTAGGGATCTTCCCCCTTTTATAATAGTATTAATTGAATTTTTGGTTTTTGATAAATTTTTAATACCACCCGAAGAAAAAGTTCTGGAGAAAAATTTCGGCCAAAGCTATAAAGATTATAAATCTAAAGTCCGAAGGTGGATATAAATTAAATGCCTTGTTAAATATTTTCTTCCTGAGGCCCATTCATTATAGAATCGGAATATTGTATGAAATCCCCAAGGGCTCCGAGCGCTAAGGGTAAATTTCCAAAATAAGCCACTATTTCTACAAAATTAGCGCGCGTGAATAACTCACTCCTCTGTTCGGGAGTCAGTCCTTCCGGTCTATACAACGCCTGTATTACCCGGTCTTTTACTACCTTCTGTTTAAAGTGCAGATACCCCTGTTCGTGGAATGATTCTGATTCTTTCCCTTTTTTCATGTCTAGATTATACTTAAACTCAAAGCTAAATTCAACTATAGGATAAATTATGAGTTCCCATTTTTTTAAATTTGT
>JAKAEH010000157.1 GCA_021825955.1 bacterium
CTATAACTGCAAATGCAATAACAGGGAATTCATATACCGTTTCTAAAGGAGACTATCTTTGGTCAATCGCATTAAGAGCATACGGTGATGGTTATAAATGGGTTGAGATTGCAAAAGCGAATCACTTAACAAACCCAAATCTAATCTTTTCCGGAAATGTATTAGTGCTTCCTAGATAATTATTTGTTTTGCATTTTACTTTGGAAGATAAGCAAATAGATTTCTAGAAACAGAAGAAGTAGCGCTCCGTAAAAAACATGAGACTGTAAAAAGACAGGTATGTCTTGTGAATTTTTCATGTTTAAAGATACCAGGATATAAGATAAGCCTAAAACAGGCATAAGTCTTAAGAGGTTTCTTTTCTTTAGATAAAAATAGGTAGTTAGTAAGGGCAGAAATATCCAGACAAAGTGGTGCTGCCACGAGAAACTGTTTAGAAGAAGATTTACAGTTATTACAATCCCAATTTCTAAGCTTAAAGATAATTTGTCTTTCTGTTTGTTGATTAAAATGGGAATAAAGCCAAACAGAAAAAGGATGAGAGAAATTATTATTTTTAAATTACTCCTAATGCTTTCGTCAAAACCTGCTCTGACTATTACGCCCGACAGTGACTGGTTATAATAATCTCCTTTCCAGGAATCGATAAGGGTTGGAAAAATATTCTGATAAAAATAAAGATTAATAAATGGCTTTATAAAAATTAAAGACAAAATTAGCGCTGCAAACAAAAAACAGATTGTTAGAAAAAGAATTTTCCATTGTTTTTTAATAATCAAATAAATAGGAATAAATAAGGGAAATATTTTTAAAGTCAAGGCCAGTCCCAGAAAAATGGATGATTTGATTTTAGATCTTGAAAGAAAATAAATAAAAAGAGTCAGGAAGAGAAAAATAAAAAGATTTATCTGTCCCATTCCAAGCGTAAATTTGGTGGGAAATGCCAGAAAAACAATAGACGAGAGAATAAGATTTTCCGAAGTTATAATTTTTTTAGTTAATAATTTAAAAATCAAATACAGTGAAGAAAGTAATGCTGCAATTGATAAAATAATCCATATTTTTTCTGCGGCTATAAAAGGGAAAACTAACAGGGGCGCCAAAAGAGGGAATGCAAAAGGAGGATAGGTAGAGGGAGTAAACAGATTTTTATTCGCTAAATAAGGATTTATTCCGTTAAAAGAGAGTAAGGGGTTAAAGTAATAACTTCTAAAGTCAGGAAAACTATCGTTAAAAATAACTTTTGCTAAAAGAAGAAATGAGAAAATGAATAAAGTTATAGAAAAATACCAAATAATTTTTTTCATTTTTTTAAATTATAACATTTAGATCTTATGGTAAAATAATAGAATCCGGGATTGGTTCAGTGGCAGAATATTTCCTTCCCCCGCCTGCATTGCCTTGCGATGGTAGTTCAAAGGTAGAACGTCTCCTTCCCAAGGAGAAGGTTGAGGGTTCGATTCCCTTCCATCGCTCAATAAACATGGCGGGCAGGCAAGGAGACAATAGTGTAAAGATTTCCTGTCCATCTGAAGCTTTAGCGAAAGAGGATCGTATCCCGCTCAAATTTATCGGGGTAAATCGGGGATTGTATAGGAAAGTTCTACAGCCAATGCTGGTGATTTTTCTCTATATTCCAAAATTCCAGCTAATGCTCTTAACTCAGCAAGTTCAACTTTTATTTCAGGTTTATAAACTAAGTCAATTTCATTTCCAACATGTTGCTTTCTATATCCTTCTTCTTCTCTTATCTCCTCATCTTGAACAACGGGATCAACACCATAGTTAACTCTTATCTTTCTTCCAGTTTTCTCATCGATATATTTTTGATATCCTTCTTTGGTAACTCTCCCGTTATTTCTAAAAATATAATCTGCACAATGGTCGAATGCTGGTTCGCCAAAAGCTTCCCCATAGCGAAACATTTCAAGCTTTGGTTCTTCGCCACCCAATCTCACTAAGTACGTACTGTCTTCTGGATCGTTTGGATTAAGTCTTAATAGATCATTATATTTTCTAAGTTGATTGATTTGGACAACACATCTCGAGTATGCAGCTGCATATTCTTGTGCTTCTTGCTCAGTTCTTGGGTCTTTGTCTACCATAGGGAAAGATTATACATTCAAAAAAACAAAAATCAACATTGACTGAGAAATCAAACTTTGATATAGTAAATCGTGCCCACTAGAAAATTGAAATCATTAAAATATATCTTTGTATCAGGTGGTGTAATTTCGGGAATTGGAAAAGGAACCACCTCTGCTTCTATCGCACTTCTACTTAAATCAGCAGGATATAAAGTCGCTCCGATTAAATTTGAAAACTATCTTAATTTGGATGCCGGCACAATTAACCCTATAGAACATGGTGATCCATTTCTTTGTGAAGACGGCACCGAAACGGATATGGACATAGGAACATACGAGAAATTTTTAAATGAAGATATGGGTGAAGATAATTTTGTAACAATCGGAAAAATTTATAAAACTGTAATAGATAGAGAGAGAAGATTTGAATATAACGGTGAAGATGTAGAAGCGATTCCTTATATAACTGACGAAATAATATCAAGAATCGAAATTCTTGGTAAAAAGAAAAATGCCGATATTGTAATGATCGAATTGGGAGGAACAGCAGGGGAATATCAGAATATTTTCTACTACGAAGCATCCCGCATGCTTACCTTGAAAAAACCGCAAGACGTTGTTCATGTCCATGTAAGCTACGTTCCAACACCCGGTCATTTAGGAGAACCAAAAACAAAACCTACACAGCTTTCCGTAAGGACCTTAAATTCTATGGGAATACAACCTGATTTTATTATTACCAGAGGAGAAAAATATTTAGATCAAAGAAGAAAAGACAGACTGGCTCTTTTTTGCAATATGCATAAAGACGATATTATCTCGAGTCCTGATCTTCCGTCCGTTTATCAAATCCCTCAGGTTTTACACGACCAGAATTTAGATAAAAGAATCCTTAAAACTTTATTCGAAGCCGCAGCAACACTAATTTATTGTAAAAAGCTTTCGATTTTTGGCATAGCAAGAGCTTTGCCAAGAAAAGCAAAAGTAAAGCATCTTATAAAGTGCACTGATAGATTATTTGCTAATAAAACGTTACATGTTAAAAAGTGGCAACTTTATCAGGGGATGATCAACTTGATTATTAAGGAAAATTCTAAACCGATAATTGTGGTTGATTGGTCTGGTTTAACGCATTGTGGGGAATATCACTTTTTAAGAGCGTCAATAGCTGTTAAG
>JAKAEH010000158.1 GCA_021825955.1 bacterium
AAGCCTGCAAATTCTTCCGTTTCCGTCTTCAAACGGATGAAGATAGACAAATTGATGGTGAAAAATACCAGCTTTTAGGATTGGAGATGAATCAGTATTTTCTAACCACTTTGTTAAATCACTTAATGCAGCCACAATACTTTCTTTATCATGGTAAGGGGGATTGTGCTTAATAATTATTTGATCGGGTTGCCTTTTGCCTACAACTATAGGCACGTTTCGTATTTTCCCTTTTATGTCATCATTTACGCCATCTAAAAGTTGTTTATGGATATCGAGTATAAGGAGAAGATTGAATGGTTCATTTTTTCTGCTTTCAAGGTTTTTAAGGATTGAAAAATAATTAACAACTTCTTTTTCGCTCCTGTTTGTGGGCACACGATCATTTAAAAGTAAATTAGTTACCTCTCCAACTGATAATGGGTTTCCTTCAATACTGTTTGAAGCATAGGAAGATTCTATCAGGTTTGTTCTTTCAAGGTTAAGCTCCAGTTGCTTTGGGATCCTTATTCCCTCAAGTTGTCCATAGAAACGTTCAATTTCAGTTAAATTTGTCAGAAGTTTTGAAGTGAGGCTAAATTTGGGATTTAACATGATTTTATTATACAAATTGTCAAGTTAATTGTCAAGTTAATTGTCAAGGCTATAAAGGGGAATAGCTTTTGACAAACAAATAAATATCTGAAAACTGATACTAGGACTATCAAGGACTTGACAAGGAAAAATAGATAAGTTAAATTATTTATATCCCCCTAGGGGGATATATTATGGATACAGATACTTCAATACAGTATTTTACGAAAAAAGAAAGAAGACAGTATTTTAAGGATCAGGAAAGATTAAAAAAAGTTTCTGAAAAACGAAAAAGAAAAATTTTAAAAACGGTAGGTATTTTGGCAGTTTTATTGTTTTTGATTTTGGGTGGAGCTTTTCTTGTAGTAAACTCATCTAAACCATTGCCTGGTCAGGCTGTTCCGGTATTGGGAAGAGCCCACGTTCCTGTAGGAACAAAGGTTACTTATAACTCTAATCCTCCGACATCGGGGGATCATTATGCAATCCCACAAAACGGAGGAGTTTATAATAGCCCTATTCCCGACGGTTACCTTATTCACAGTTTGGAGCACGGATATGTTATTATTTCCTACAATTGCGACTTTGGAAATAATAAAAGAGAATGTTTATCTTTTGTAAATCAATTGAAGCAAAAAGTAGATAGCGACTCCTGGAAATTGATACTTATTCCACGCCCTGTTCTGGATGCAAATTTTGCCTTAACTGCTTGGGGAAGAATTGATAAATTTAATACAACTGATGCTACGATGGATAGGGTTAACGTTTTTATAAATGCTTTTAGAGGAGCAGGTCCCGAAAATACCCCAAACTAGCCTTATTATGAAAAAGCTTTCGGCTTTACGAATTAAAATAAGCACGTTTATATCGTCGTTTTTGTCTATTTTTGGACTTGCCGGTACTACAGGCAGTGCTGTTTGTCAGACAACATGTGTGGCCACTTCGGGAGTTATACCCTTGATCGGCGTTTCTTTAGCTGCAACCCCGTTAGTTTTATTGTGGAGATATCACGAAGCCATATGGATTATTGGATTATTTATCTTCTTTTTAGTCTTCTTGAACTATATGTTAGTTAAGAATAATTCTGGTTTTACCGATAATTTACTGCTTTTTATAAACCTTGGGATACTTTTAGTTGCTTTTCCTTTTTTTAAGGGAAATTTCTTTTCAGAGGTTATATCTTTGGTAGGAATAATATTTATTATCATCGGACTGATGGCAGGCTTAGTTTATATGGTGAATAGAAAAAAATTCTAGAAGCTTATCTTACCTTAACTATAGTGTCAAAATCTATTATTGTAAATGCCAATAAAGCGTCATTTTGCCATCGGGATGAAATATAAATACTCCATTGGCTCCGTCTCCCGTACAGTTTCGGCAAAAATATGCTTCTCCCTCTTCTGCGGCTCTCACAATAATATCGCCGTTGTTATACATATCAAAAGCGGGATGGTCTTTTCCTCCATAATAATTCTTGCTGTAGCATGTTTGTCCAAAACCTTGTGATATTTTAAGGTTATTTATACTCATGGGCCATGCAAAATTACCGGTGCCGGTGGTTGTTATCCCGGACGGGTCATTCCCGCAACCGGTTTCCCAATCCACCCCGGTTGAGGTTAACACATTTGCGGGATTTTCGTAATTAGAATAGTAAACGTATTGCGAAAGAGAAGTAATATCATAAACTCCAAAATGAAGATGGGAGCCGGTAGAATAACCGGTATTACCCATAAGTCCTATCGGGTCGCCTTTATTTACATGACGGGGGGCAGTTGAGACAAGAATATCTGCTGCCTGTTGTGTTCCTTTTAACTCCTGCATATATTCGGAAAGGAGTTGTTGATATACGCTTTCGGAATTTTTAGTAGTTGCCAGTAGATCCTGCTTTGCCTGTTTTTCTTGGTTAAGTTGGTCGGTATAGGCTTGTAGTTTTTTTTGTAAAAGTTCTGTTTGTTTTTTCTTGTCTTCAAGAATTGACTTTTGATTTACATAATCAACTTTCGCTTGCTGTGTATCGTAAACAAGTTTCTTGTCGTGAGCTTGAGCGATTTTTAGATAATTAAGTCTACTAAAAAAATCCGGAGCATTCCCGGATGTAAGTAAGATTTGCAGAGGCTGGATGGTTCCGACTTCATACGTCGCAACGATCCTAGTTACGAGAACTGTTATGGATTTATCTAAAGCATTTTGCAAACTTGATATTTTCTTGCTAGCAGTATCAATATCTAAAGCAATACTTGTTATTTGTTCTTTTGTCGCTTCAATTTGATACCCGGTCAATTTTATCTGGTTATCCATTATTGAAATTTGTGAAGATAGGGTTTTTTCCTGTCCCTGAAGATCGTTAATCCTATTTTGAGTATCATTTATTTTCTGCTGTAAATCTTGAACTTTTTGAGTTTGGTCCGTTTGTGATTGAGGCGTAGAAGATTGTCCAAAAACAGAAGAGAAATTTAGAGAAAACACAGTAATCAAGAAGACAGAACTTAATAAAAATAAAATAATATTTTTTTTCATCTACTAACTCGGCTATTTTTCCTACTTGACAAAAAATAACAAACTGTTATATCTTAATTATTATATCCCCCTAACAGGGATAACCTTTAAAATAGCACATGGCTAATAAAAATAAAAGCATTAAATTAAAACAAGACTTA
>JAKAEH010000159.1 GCA_021825955.1 bacterium
AAATAGA
The DNA here is from genome assembly GCA_021825955.1 of bacterium. Next base: position 8 of record JAKAEH010000159.1, read on the forward strand.
AATATAAAAAACTTATTTTGTTTTAGAAACATATACCTCCACTCCTTTTTGTCTCATATAATAATAATACAAATATGATTCCGGAACGCCTACTGCGAATTCTATTCTTTCTCCCATATTAACTTTTTGCAATGCATTCTGCTCATGAATTAAAAAGCTTCCCGGATCCTTATACTGCAAAATTGTTGTAATTCCTATTAAAGAATATCCTGTTAACAAAACTGCCACTAATAACTTTACCAAAAAAAATCTAACATTCCAGCACAAGTAAATTATATATGAAAGTATAAAAAGAACAATAAATTTATTAACGGAAAAATAATAATCACTTATCTCCCCGCTGTAAGTTGTAAAAACAATCCACGGAACAATAAACCATAATACTAATAAGTAAATAAATTTCTTATTGTTCAAGCTTAAGGATTTATAAAGATAAACGAAAATAAACAGTGGAAAAATAATAAACTTTAATGGCTTTAAAAAATTGAAAAAAATGTATTGATCAAACTGAATAAATGCATCGCCCGAAAGCTGCAACATTCTTCTAAGATGAAAACCATGATAGTAGCTGGAGAAATAGGAACCTGCTGCGGCGTTTGAAGACTTATTAACAAGCATGTATAAAAAATTAGGAATTAGCCAAGCTAAAAAAAGAGGTAGGGAAATTAAAATGTATTTTGTAGTTTCTTTAGTCTTAGGAAAAATAGGAAGTGATAATAAAATTATTAACAAAAGAAAAATCGCAGTAAAATGAAGATTAAACGCAACACCAACAGTTATAGCTAAGGGGATAAGATATTTAGGATTCCCCAAAACAACTTTATACAAAAACAGAAAGGATAAAAATGATACTGCAGGTAGAAGCTGGACCGGCCACTGTATCCTATCAAAAATAATTGCGTAGAAATTAAAAGCATTAATTATTACAGCAATAAGCGCAACTTTTTTATTTGAAATTTCTCTGACTACGAAATAAATTACCAGAAGATTAAATATTCCCGATAATAAAGAAAGAATTTGTGATGCGAAAGGATTTAAATTAAACACCCAATAAAAAAATGCAACCAAATAATAATATGCAGGCCCTATATAAACTCCGCTATCTGCTTTCGCAACCATACCAACAAGCGGTAATTTATGATTTACGATAAGATTTTTCGCTGCCCAGGCATTATCTACCTGATCATACCCAAAAGGATTTTTTATATCCATCTGATATGCCCTTAAAAAAAATGCAAAGATAAAAATTATCAATGCAAAAAATAAAAACTTATTTTTTAAAATCCGTTCAAAATATTTTTTTGCTAGCTTCATACCTATTTAACTATCCTTGTCTGAACTCTTATGTTCCCTTTAAGCATAACGTCTTTTATAATCTTACCATCTCCAGATCGTTTTTTGAGCCAATCCGGAAGTCTCGTTGGATCCTGATAATCAGGCTCTAAAATAAAATAAGCAATTGTCACTTTAGTCGTAGGGCCGTAATGATATTTCTCAGGCCCATACCATTTAAATAAATATTTATAAACATAATCATTAACTCCGGGCGTATACACTACGTATTTAAATTTTTCTCCCTTTGCTTGACTATAAACATAATCTACGACTGCAAGCTGATTTCTGTATACTGATGCGTCTCCTTCCCAAACAGGCCTTGTTAGGCTTTGCGCAAGAGAAATAGGATTTAATATGAATAAAAATAATGCCACAAAGATTAACGAAGGAAGAATAAAATTTGAAATTCTCTTTCCCAAAAGATACAAGCTAATACAAAATAATAAAACGTAAATAACCGGAAGTCCTACCAAATAATGCGGCCATATATCATGGCTAAAAACCATCGTTCCTGCAAAAAAGACTACAAGAATTGTTAAGCATGTTTTAATAAGATTCTTAACAGCTCTTTCGGAACGTTTGTACAGAAATATTAGTGTCAAAAATATGAAAATTAATATGAATACTCCCAGCAATTTATTGTCAGCTGCAAGAGTTGAATTAAACTGATCAAAAACTATTGACAATTTATCGCTTAATAAGCCTGTCGACGCCGAAGCAGAATGAACAGCTTTTGGAGTGAAAAAATACGAGACAAATGATTTTGACATTAAAAAATTATGACGAAGCTCAAAGAGAATGCGAGGGGAAAAAATTACAAAAGCACCTAAGATAAAAGAAACAATTTGCTTAAGAGATATTTTACTTTTATTTATAATACCCAAGGAAATAATAACTCCTATTGAAAACAAAATCCCAAAAATTATTTCTAAATCTATAATGAATGAGAGCAAAAGCCCTAAAAGAAAATATTCTTTCAGGAATAATTTTTTCTCTTTGTAAATTCTTTCCAAAAGAATTAATGTCAGAAAGACAAACAACGGAGCAATGTTAGGATTCCAAATTTGAGCAGAAAGCGATAAGAATTCAGAAGAAACAGTAACTAAGCCTGCTACCAAAAGGCCAAGAGCGTTTCCGCCTGTTTTTTTGCCCAAAATAAATCCCAAAAAAATTGAAACAACCCCGACGAGTGTCATTGTGAAATCCATCCCCTGAGGATTAGCGGAAAAAAGTATGAAAAACGGAGTTAAAAAATAATACCACCAAGGTCCGTAGAAAACTCCCGGCAAGCCGGTCGTTGCCCCAATTAGAATAAACTTGTGTGAATACACGATGTCCCACAAGGTAAGCATATCCCGCCCCACATCATATGTAAAAGCAAAAGAATTTGTTAAAACCCCCTGAATTCTTAAAAATAAACCCAGAAGGATAAAAAAATACAATAACAAGTATTCTCTTTTAAAAAGCTTGGAAAAATTAAACTTCATTTTATGTTCCGACAATCAATATAGCAGGCTGGCCGTTAACATCGTAAATCGTCTTGGTTACGCTTACCCCGTTTGGTATCTCCCCCGGGCTTCCTATATAAAGCACGCCGTGTCTTGTTGAGTCTTTCTGCCAATCTATCGGTCGAAAGGTATATTTGCCAAATGTATGATGCGCGGCGTATCCCCCTGCGCTCTTATCACCTATTTTTTGATACTCCTGCGGCGGGTATTTGAGATAAAAAAGGAAAAACATATAGGATTTATCCATAGGCTGGTTATCGGAAACTACAATTTCTTTATATTTATCCGCTAGTAAGCTTACTTCTTCTACTGCCTGTTTGTACCCATATTGCCAATCAGCCGAATCATAATAATTTAACTGTACAAAATACTGGTTA
>JAKAEH010000160.1 GCA_021825955.1 bacterium
TATTATCGCAATTCTTACAACAACGACTACAACAATTTGGGCATTCTTGCCGATTCTAATTTCAACCGGAATAATAGGGGAGTTTATAAAACCTATCCCTATAGTTGTTTCAACTACCCTTGCCGGCTCCTTTTTCGTGGCAATGTTTATTACAATGCCTTTTATAATTTTTCTTCTTAAGCCCTCTTTCCCAAGAAGAGTTGTTATATTTACGGGAACCGTTCTCTTAATAGTAATCTTTTTTATTTTGCTGAACTTTTTACCAAAGAACGGACTTTTAATTCTTCAGGCATTTGCATTCATGGTAATTATTTTTGTTACTTATAGAATAAGACAAAATATTTTTGACAAGCTTCATAAAAAACTCAGGATTTCAAAAGCTCGTAAAGAAAAACTCAGTGAATATCTTGAATACGGCGTTGTGAGTCTTCAGCGGGTTGAATACCACTACAGCCGTTTTATTTATAGAATTTTGAGTTCTAAAAGTGCAAGAAGAAAAATAATAACTATGGTTATAATTTTCTCCGTCTTTTCGTATCTTCTTGTGCCTTTCGGATTTGTTAAAAACGAATTTTTTCCAAAAAGCAATTCGGATACGCTTTCTGTTTCGGTTGAGCTCCCTTCGGGGACAAATCTTTATGCGTCTAGATCGGAAGCCTTAAGAGTACTCAATAGGCTAAAAAATACTCCGGAGACAAATTATGTTCTTTTATCTTTGGGAAACGGCTATAATCCATTCGGCGGAGGCTCTTCAAGCGAGAACCAGTTTAATTACACTCTGGTATTTAAGAAAAAAGACGAGAGAAAATTAACTTCGTCAGACATTGCCGAGTACATAAGAAAAGAATTTGCAGATTACAATGCGGGAACGTTTTCTGTGAATGAGGAAACAGGAGGACCGCCTGCCGGAGCAGACATACAAATCAAGCTTTTTGGCCCCGATTTAACGGTTTTGGATCAATATGCCAATAAAGTAGAAGATTATCTTAAAAATCAGCCTTCGGTAACTAACATTGATAAATCTATTAAACCGGGTACGAGCAAGATAGTTTTTGTGCCCGATGAGCAAAAAATGGCCCAGCAAGGCTTAACTCCCGATGTTACGGGTTTCTGGATGAGACTTTTTGCAACCGGTGTTAAAATTGATTCAATAAAACTTGATCCCAACCTAAATACTTCTGAAGATATAACCTTAAGAATGGATTCGGGTGTTGCCGATGCCAAAGATCTGGGACAGATTTCAATTCCTTCACAAAACGGACCGCTACCTCTAACATCCCTTGGACAACTCATGCTCCAGACTAATCCAACCTTAATTACAAGAGAGGGCGGAAAAAGAACAATTTCGGTTACGGCAGGCATTAAAAAAGGATACACGGTTCCGCAGGTCAACGCCAAGCTTGAGGATTATGCAAAAGGTCCACTTGATCTACCCGCAGGATATACATGGTCTACGGGCGGAGTAAATGAAGAAAATCAAAATTCAGTAGCAAGTATTTATCAAGCGATGCTTATCTCCATACTTCTTATAACCATAACTATGGTTCTGCAGTTTAATTCGTTTAGAAGAGCTTTAATTGTCATAACCGTCGTTCCCTTGGCTGTTTCCGGAGTTTTCATAATCTTCGCGCTTACTCAGACCGCCTTAACTTTTCCCGCTCTTGTCGGTGTTCTAGCACTTTTCGGAATCGTTGTAAAAAACTCCATACTTGTTATGGATAAGATTCTTGCAAACATTAGAACCGGCATGGAATTCACAGAATCTATTGCCGATGCGGCTGCCTCAAGGCTTGAACCAATCGCACTCACCTCAATATGTGCGATTGTCGGACTTATCCCAATAACCATTTCTGATCCTCTGTGGCGAGGCTTAGGAGGCGCTATAATTGCCGGACTTACGTTCTCGGGTACCATAATGTTATTCTTTATACCTGTTATTTACTATTACATCTATAACCCTTATAAGGAAAAATCAGGAAAACGCTCCTCCCGAAGCTAACAGAGGTAAATAGTAATAAAATTTAGCTTCATTTAGCCTCGTAAAAAATATTTATATTAAACCCATAGTAGGGGAGGATCGTATTTTACAGACATAGACAGAAATAGAGAAATAATTACATAGTTAAGGAGTAGAGATATAAATACAAATAAATCTGCGCTAAAAATTATCTGAAAAACAGGCACTTCTCCCGGCCCCCATGCCTGAGTGGCGTCGTAAAAGTATTATTGTGCGACGTAATCACTTTCTCTCTTCTACCGCTTCCGCTAATACATTTTTAGGCCTTAGAGTCTTTAAGGAGAAGGAATGCATCCTTTCTACTCCGCTTAGTAGTAACAACGAGTAACACTCTGTCTTAAAGATTATTAAAAATGTATCTTTTAAACGTTAATCACCGGAAAACACCCCTCTCTATTGAAGCGTGGTCTAACGAGGTTTAGCCCGTTAAATCAATCCAAACGTGTTATTTTAGCTTCAAAAACGTTATATTTAGCATGTAGCTAGCGAAGCAGAGAGCCATCCTCCCTTGAAGAGCGTTCGAGTTTTTTTCGTATGGTTAAGAAAAGTAATGAACACAGGCTCAAAGCAAAGTATAGCGGAGGCTAGCTCATGGTCTGTGAAAACTATCCCCGAAAACTCGTGAAAATAAAAAAGATATCCACATTAGCCTCAGAAAATATCCTATAATTATTTTATTGTTAGTGTATCAAACTATATCACCAATTTACTCTTTTGAATTTCTTCCTCCTTATTTTACCCCTCTCCTCTTCCCTGTTCTGTAAGCTACTGCAGAAAAAAACTGAAGCTAAATGTATTTATTTGAAGCTAAATTGCTGTAACACCGTTTTGCATTATCCATGTTTTTGCAAATTCTCTTGCATCCAACTCTGTCCTCGTCTGGTTCCACGCCGTAAGCCATCCTTTTTCTTCTTTATGCGCTATTGCAAGATCAATTAACACGCTTGCACTGTTATTTATGTATTGCCAAATATGAAAGTCTTCATGCGCTAAGAGCTCGTCCAAAGTCATAACTATTTCGCCATTTCCTCCGCCCTGCCCTGTTATTCTCCCCACTCTTCGCAAAAGCTCGGCTTTAAGATAAAAAGGAGAAATTCTAATTATTCCATTAGGAAAATCGTCATTCCTATCAGCATTCGCAAGTACATCCAAATCTCCAAATCCTGCTCCTTCCCCATTCCGCAAAACGTCTGTCCAGGAACC
>JAKAEH010000161.1 GCA_021825955.1 bacterium
TCCGAATATGCAGATGCATTCTTAATATCTTTCAAACCGGTGGTAAGACTGTATGAGGGAGTGTAAATAAAATCCTTTTTATTAGTGATTTCTATTGTCTGCGAAAAATGAGTATTTCCTGTTTCTTGAACGGTATATGAAGTATTTGTTGAAATTTCAAAATCTGAATCTGCGTAAGTTTTCTTGGAAAAAAATAAGAAAAAGAGGAGAAGAAGAATTATCTTAAATTTCATGTAATTTCTTTTTTTAAATAAAGGCCTGTTTGAGATGCAGAGTTTTTGGTTATTTCGGTTGGCGTTCCAAATGCGACAACTTTACCTCCGTTGTCTCCGCCATCAGGGCCTAAATCTATTATATAATCAGCATTCTTAATAATATCAAGGTTATGTTCTATAACAACAACAGTATTTCCTTTTTCAACCAAACGAATAAGCACATTCAAGAGTTTCTCTAAATCAGAAAAATGAAGTCCGGTTGTCGGCTCGTCCAGCAAATACAGACTTCCCCCGGCGCCTTTTTTTGAAAGCTCGGAAGCGAGTTTTATCCTTTGAGCCTCTCCACCCGATAAAGTGGTAGCAGACTGACCAAGCTTAATATATGAGAGCCCCACTTCCATCATTGTGTTTAAGCGTGATGCAAGACCTTCGTGAAATGAGAAGAACTTGCTTGCTTCTTCCACACTCATGTCAAGGATGTCACTAATATTTTTTCCCTCAAAATCAATTTCCAGCGTATCTTTTGTGTATCTTTTTCCGTTGCATGATTCGCATTGGATGTATACGTCCGGCAAAAATTGCATCTCTATTTTTATTTGTCCTTCCCCTTCGCAAGTATCACATCTTCCACTTTTAACATTAAACGAAAACCTTCCGGGTCCATAACCCCTAATCCTTGCTTCCCTTGTATTGGCAAAAATTTCCCTTATGTAATTAAACGCGCCGGTATAAGTGGCCGGATTTGACCTCGGAGTTCTTCCAATTGGGTCTTGGTCAATCATAAACACGCGCTTTATCAAATCGTCCCCGATTATTCCGTCGTGTTCTCCCGGTTTTTGCTTATGAAACGGATTCTTTCTTTGGGCAACTGCATGAAACAAAATATCATTTATTAAAGTTGATTTCCCGCTTCCTGAAACTCCCGTTACACAAATGAATTTACCTAGCGGAAACTCTACGTCTATGTTTTTAAGGTTATTTTCTTTTGCGCCAATTATCTTCAAGGTTCCGTTTTCCCTTGATTGACCATTTCTTTTAACCTTAATTTTCTTTTTTCCCGAAAGGTATACTCCGGTTATGGAGTTTGGATCATCTTTAATCTCAGAAATTGTACCTTTTGAAACAATTTCTCCGCCATGTTCACCTGCTTTTGGTCCTATATCAAAAATATAATCTGATTCTTCCATTATTTCCTTATCGTGTTCAACGACTATGACAGTGTTCCCCAAATCCCTAAGCCTTTTTAAAGTATTTATGAGTTTTGAGTTGTCCCTCGGATGAAGGCCGATTGAAGGCTCGTCCAAAACGTATAAAACACCTGATAATCCGCTTCCAATTTGGGATGCGAGCCTGATTCTTTGGGCTTCTCCTCCGGCAAGTGTCTGCGCATTTCTTGAAAGAGTTAGGTAGGATAACCCAACATCTACAAGAAATTTAATACGCAGCACTATTTCACGCAGAATAATTCTTGCGATTTCTTTTTCTTTTGGGGTAATCTTTTCTGAAAGAGTGGAAATAAACTCAAAACATCTATCTATACTTAAATTAGATACTTCTACGATTGATTTATCATAAATAGTTACTCCGACCGCCTCTTTTTTAAGTCTTGCCCCATGACACTCCTCACACTCGACAGTTGTCATATACTTCTCTATTTCGCGCTTAATTATTTCCGAGTCAGAAGTATTGTATTTTTCAAGCAGAAAATTTACAACTCCGTGAAATTCCTCATAAATTTTGGTTTTTTCCCCAAATCTATTGCGGCCCGCAACTTCATACATCTTGTCGCCCGTTCCATACAAAAGAATATTTTTCTGCTCCTGGGTTAAATTTTTGATAGAAACATTCATCGGAACATCGTTATCCTCCAATGCTTGTCTTATGGTTCTTGTTTGCCAGGTTTCTTTTTCAGATATGTCAGAGAAAATTACGACCCCACCCTCGGATATTGTGAGCTCAGGAGACAAAACTCTTTCTTCATCAATCGCGTAAATAACACCCAGTCCTTTACAATTTGGGCACGCTCCGTATGGAGAATTAAACGAGAAAATCCTTGGCTCTATTTCAGGGACTGATGTTCCGCAATTTGGACATGCAAACTTTTCAGAATAAAGCTTATCTTCCATTTCTTTTGGCTTTTCAGGAATTGAAAAACCCTTATCTAGAATTTTTGCAACGACTACTTCCTGGTTTCCCAAAGCCAACCCTTGCTCAATACTGTCTGTAAGCCTTTTTCTTGTCTCCTCAATATCCTTGTCTTTATCGGTTATAGTCAGCTTATCCATCACGGCCTCAATAGTATGTTTGTTTGTTTTAATTAAAATTAAATCTTCATTGAGGGCATAAATTCTTCCATCAATTCTTATCCATTGAAATCCGCGCTTACGTAAATCTTTAAACAAATCAAGATATTCTCCTTTTCTCCCTTTAACAATAGGCGCCAAAATCATAATCCTTGTGGGAGTTGCGTTTGAAAAAGTCTTAAAAATATCCTCAACAATTTTTTCTTTAGTAGTATGGGAAATTTCCGTTCCGCAATTCGGACAATGTGGGTGTCCAATTCGCGCAAATAATAGTCTAAGATAATCGTATATTTCGGTTACCGTTCCAACAGTCGAACGTGGATTATGAGAAGTAGATTTCTGGTCAATAGATATGGAGGGGGAAAGACCTTCAATTAAATCGACATCCGGCTTTTTCATTATTCCAAGAAACTGTCTGGCGTAACTTGATAAACTCTCTACATAACGTCGTTGTCCTTCAGCGTAAATTGTGTCAAATGCAAGCGAACTTTTTCCGCTTCCTGAAAGCCCAGTAAAAACAACCAACTTATACTTAGGAATTTCCAGATCAATATTCTTGAGGTTATGTTCCCGAGCGCCTTTGATAATGATTTTATCTTGCATATTAATAGATTAAATTTAAACGTATTATTATAGCCGATAATGCAAAAGTAATTCAAGGAATAGTATCTGCTACCTATTCGAGTCG
>JAKAEH010000001.1 GCA_021825955.1 bacterium
TATCTCCCCCTTCTACATATAAGTATGGAGCATTATTGTTGTTTAAAGCGATTGCACCCGGAGCTCCGGCTATCTGGGGAAGCTGTCCTATATTTACGGTTGTCCAAGCACCGGGAGTTCCATTAGAATCCAATTGTGACATATATACTGTGCTTTGGTTTGAAGTCCCGTTCCAGCCTCCGGCTACATACAAATATGTAATATTGTTTATTGTTATAGAAGTTGCGCCCGGGTAATGCAGGCCCTGGGGAAGGAGATTGGTTTGCTGGCTAATTGACGACACATTGCCGGATGCATCGAAACTTACCTTAAGAACGTGGTTTGTTACAGACCCGTTATAATCTCCTCCGAGTACATAGGCATAGTTATTTCCGCCAGCCGTTGTATAAACAAGCCCGAAATTGGTATATGTCCCAGGAAGCTGCGTTTGTCCGGTGGTTGACCAGGTTCCGTTTATATCGCCAGTTGAATTTATTGTGTTTCTGTAAACAGTTGATTTTGCAACAGAAACACTCGACCCTCCGAATACGTATATATAGCTTGTTCCGCCTATTGTTGCGGTAAAAGCATTTTCTGTTTGCAGAGTCAGAGGCAGTTGGTTTTGGCTTGTTGTTGCAAAAGTTCCCGGCACCCCGTTTGTTGATATTTGGGATTTATAAACCTGTGAGCTTTCTGAGCCGTTGTTTATTCCGCCGATATTATAAAGATAACTGGTTCCGTTTATGGCTATAGAAGCTGTTGCGTGGCCGTAGATTGGGGGAAAAGCTGTTGAGGAAAACGTACCTACGGTTCCATTTGATGCTACTTGGGCGTATTGGGTAGCTCCCACATATCCACCATTTCTTCCGCCCATAACATAAATATAAGTGTTTCCTCCAACAACAGCACTCTGCGGATTACCTGCTTGAGATTCAGTCTGCAAAAGCTGACCCTGTCCTGTTGTAGAAAATGTACCGACATTTCCGGGAACCGATGTTCCTGTTGCTCCTGAAGGAGAGTTCATAAAAGCAAAATTACTATTATTCAATAGATTGATATAGTTAGTAGAATTTCCATTAAAAGCCAGGTTTGCGGATATTGAGGCCGAGCCGGCAATATCCAGAGCTGCAGTTGGATTTGCGTTATTAATACCCACTCCTCCAAGGCTTGTATTTCCCGAGCCGACCACATAGACCCCATTATTTCCACCACCTAAATTATTTGCAGTAAAGCCTAATAATCCTGAAAAATTACTTTGCGTTCCGCCGGTTCCAATAGCTTTCGAGTAGATATCGGTGTATTGTATATATCCGTTGACATAGCCATAAAACCCCATATTTCCAATTGTTGTATTTGCCCAAATGTTTGATGGTGAAGCAAGGCTACCGTTTGCCGAGGAAAAGTCATGCGAGGCATATCCGTTTTCTCCAACTCTTTGTATAATATCCGATTTAAAGCCTGATTGGTCGTCTATTTGAAGTCCGGCATTGCACCAGAATCCGCTGCAGTTATTTGTATTGTTGTCTCCGGGAGTAGTTGTTCCTATACCGAGTTTGTCTGACACTAAAAGATTGCCGTAGAAATTTCCGCTTCCTGCAACATCTAACGAGTATTGGGGATTGGCATTTTGAATTCCCACATTTCCGGTATTTGCAAGAGCTAAAACAGGAACTGTGGGAGAATTAACCAAGCTGGTTCTGTATGTTTCTGTTATAGGCCAGTATTGCAAATGCGAGTATGCATTTATGAGCCATATATAATTAGTTCCCCCGACATTAAAAGTAAATGGAAACATACTATCCTCGGGGTATATTAGCTGGTCTTGGTTAACTAAACTCCAAGAAGTTACATTTCCAGACGTGTCAATTTGAGCTTTATAAACAGCGCTTGTGGAATACGAATTTACGTCTTGTCCTCCAAATGCGTAGAGGTATGTTGTTCCACTGACTGTTACGGCACTTACTCCGAAGCTTCCTCTATAAATTATCGTGTTGGGGATAGCTGTTTGAGTGGTTATGGCATTGATATCTCCTGTTGCGGTATTAAACCCTATTTTATATAGACTATTGGTACTTGGATTTCCCCAACTGTTGTTAAAAAGGTAAGCATAAGTAGTCCCGCCAATGTTTGCGGTTACAACAGGATTTTGAAAAACAGTAAATGCAGCGGGTAGCTGCGTTTGGCTGGTAGTTGAAAATGCAGATGATATGTCTCCGGTGGAATTCATAGTTGCTTTATAGACCGTTGATACATTTGCATAACTTCCATTTTCTCCCCCTAAAACGTACATATAAGTAGTACCGCCAAAGGTCGTATTAAAGGATGCAAAATCGAAAAGTGCTTGCGGAAGCTGATTTGTTGTTGTGGACCATGCCTGTACGTCTCCTGTTCCGTTAAGCTGTGCTTTATAAACGCTTGAGTGGCCTCCTCCAGCATATCCGCCAAGTTCATATATATAAGTAGTTCCGCCAAAGGTTGCAGTTTGCGCTGTTCCGTCTGAGCCTGCAAACGGGAATTGTGTTTGGTTGGTAGAGGAGAAAGCCCCAAGATTTCCGGTGGTAGAAATAGAAGCCTTATATACTGTTGATACATAAGAATTATTATTATCATTGCCGGCAATGGCATATACGTAATTAGTTCCTCCTATTGTTGCGGTAGTCACACCCGGAGTAGTCAATGTTCCCGGCCCCGGAGCTCCTGCCTGGTTTTCTTTAGTCCAGGGTCCGATGTCTGTTGCGGCGGCAGAATAGTTAGGAGTTCCTGAAGGAGAATAAATGTAATTTAAGTTGCTATTATTTAATAGATTGACATAGTTTGTACCGGTTCCCCTAAATGTAAGATCCCCTGACATTGAAGCGGTTCCCGCGTAAGGACCTGTAGCAAAAACCTGGAATAGGGCAGAGGAAGTTGATGTCCCTCCGATTGCCAAATCGTCCGTTATATTGGCGGGGCTAAGTATGCCTAAGTTTCTCTGCCAATAATTTGTATTTCCAGAGCAGGTTCCCGTTCCTGTTACTATTCCTCCGGTAGTATTTACGCAATTGGCATTTGTTAATGTTTGTCCAACGCTTGCTCCGGAATTATATGCTGTTGCATAAACATTTCTCCAGTTTAAAGAAGCAAGTCCCAAATCTGTGACATTATTTACTCCCGGCACTACGTTAGAACCCGCAACATTGTTAGCGGGAGCAAGAGTTATATCTCCGGTTGTTGTCCCCCCAAGGGTTAATAGCTGGTTTGCTGTTGATTGGATTTGGGCTGTCCCGCTTCTGAATGTCAGCTGTCCGCCGACACTTGCCACTCCCGCAACATCAAGAAGAGCAGTGGGAGAAGTGGTCCCGATGCCCACGTTGCCACTGGAATCGATACGTACTCTTTCCGTATTGTTTGTGGTGTTAAAAGTAAGCGCATTTGTATTAGCAGGCCTTGTAATAGATGCAGCACGAGAATCGTTTTGCCGTCCAAAAAATATTGATGTTGTATTGGCTAGTGGTGACTGTAGTGAAATGCCTGTATCTCCACTGCTTTCAAATACCGCAGTGTTTCCTCCTGTTGGCACAAATGTGGAGCCATAAGAGCCATTTTGTACATGCAATATGCCAGAAGGAGCTGTTGTCCCAATCCCCACCTTTCCTCCATATCCATTATTAGGCATAACTATTAACTGACCTGAGACAGATGCCTGTGTCTGGTGGTTGGCAAGACCTACTCCTGTAAATGAGAATAGGGCAGAGGAAGTGGAAGTTGAACCTAACAGTAAATCATTTGTGGTATTAACAGGTGAAAGGGCGCCTGCCAACTGGTTCCACCAATTTGTTCCAAGACCGGAAGCGGCAGCCCAAGATAAGGTTCCTGAGCCGTTTGTGGTTAAAGCATATCCATTAGATTGCCCACTTGTCGGCCAAGTGTAGGCAATTCCTCCAAAAGTTGTAGTTGCAGCTGAGTTTGCAAGAATTAAATTACCGCTGTTGTCAATCCTGAATTTGGTTGTTCCCGAGGAAGAAGCAGTTATTAAATCTCCTGAATTTAAATTATTAACGATTAATGCTGCGTTGTTTGAATATCCTCCATTTATATGCAAGAGCGCAGTGGGAGAGATTGTTCCGATTCCGACTTTACCTAAAAAGTAATTATTAAGACTACCATTTGAATTTAAGGATTGGGACAGTATTAACCCACTACTCATATTGAAATAACTACCTGAAGTTTTTGTAATAGTCCCATCCCCTAGCTGAATTCCTCCCGTTGTTCCATTGCCAAAGATTGAGTTAGATGTTGAGCTTGCTCTAAGAATACCGTTTACATCAAGTGGATAAGCCGGATTTGTTGTCCCTATCCCAACCTGTCCTCCCCAGCCGTTGTTGGGCATAACAATCAGGTTTCCCGAAGCAGATGCAATTGTTTGTCCTGTTTTAACTCCTGTAAACGAGAATTCTGCGCTTGATGTTGAAGATCCACCAATAGCAAAGTCATCATTTATATTTATAGGGGAGAGCACTCCGCCTAATTCATTCCACCAGTTTGTGCCCGTGTTACCGCAAGTGCTCCATGAAGGATTACTTGCGCCCCAAATCAGACAATTTCCCGATGAGCCACCGCTTGTAAAGTTAATCGTATTGGAAGAACCATAAGCAACCTGCCCGGTGGTTACATTTGTACCTTTAAGAGTTAATGTGTTTGACCCGCTCCCAAGAGTAATAATACTTGCATTAGTTGTACCAATCTGAATTTGTCCGTTGGTAACAAAGCCAGATCCTGTTCCGGCATCGATTTGAACGGTGCCGCCGGTACCGCTGGAGCCGCCGTTTCCTGCGTTAAGTATTATTCCGCCTCCTGTGCCTGTATAGCCATATTGAAGTTGAAGTTTTCCGCCAGTTTCCCCACCGAGCACTTGGGCATCGGAAGCCTGCATTGTAATTTGATAGCCAAGTGTCAAATAGGATTGATGAGTATAAGTTGGATTGTTTCCCAGAATATTTAGACTGCCGCCTGCCGGGACTGTAATATCTCCTCCATATCCGTTATTTGGTGCAATTACCAGTTGTCCGCTAAAAGAGGCCTGAGTCTGGTGGTTGGAAAGCCCCAAACCTGTAAAAGCAAATTCCGCAGAGGAAGTTGCAGTCGAGCCTATCAAAAGGTCGTTATTTGTATTAACAGGTGAAAGGGCGCCTGCTAACTGGTTCCACCAGTTGGCGCCTGTGGTTGGACAGGTTCCCGTTCCTGTTACTATTCCCCCCGTTGTATTAACACAAGCGTTTGTAATGCTAAGTCCGTTAGCCGTTCCCACGGAATAAACTGCTCCGCTTGCTATTGTTACGTTTCCCGCGTTGTCCACGGTGAATTTGGCATTTCCGCTGCTGGATGCGCTAATGATTGGTCCTGTTCCGTTTTGGTTGATAGTAAGCCCCGATTGGCCGCTTGAGGTAGCTAAGATAGCGAATAAACCGTCAACTTCTACCGCGCCCGCCGCAGTGGTGATGTTGTTACTGTTTGATGTATTAACGAGTGGTTTATCCAGGGCTATCTTGCCGGTGCCGTCAGGCGCAAGAGTTATATTTGAATTGCTTCCTGCATTGGTTGTAAGCACTAAAGGCTGTCCCGATACGGTAAATTGGCCTCCCGTAGCCTGGAATGTAGGGTTAGCAGTCCCGCCTATGCTTAAATTTCCATTTGAATCCAAGGCCAAAACAACGTTATTTGTGCCTGCTCCCGATTGGGTGATTGGAGGCAAGCCTTGGAGTGTTTCGGAATTTGCAGCATAAGCAACGGTTGCAAGCTGCTGTCTGGGGGTAAGCTCGGGAGTTGTATTTACGGTTACGCCCAAGAAAAGTGCTGAATTAGAAGCAAACAGCCACGAAGGAATTCCGCAGGGTCCGGTTGGATTTGTGTTGCCCAGGGCACAGGCTCCCGCATTGCCCAGCAATATTGAAAATATTCCGTCCTGGTCAGGCTGTACTACATCTACTTCCTGCCATAAAAGTGTAGAAGAGCCTGTTGCAGGTGCCTGGGCATTGTAAATTGCAAATCTTAAAGCGCTCGCCGTGGATATCGGGTTATCCAAATTATCTGTTAACCTTCCCTGGAAGGATAATATTCTTAAAGGAGCCTGGGGTATTCCGGCTGCAAAAAGGGGAGACTGGTTGTTTGGTTTTTGAATTAAAGCCTGGTAAAATCCGAATCCGATGGCTGCCATAAATATTACGAGCACGGCAAAATGGAAATAGTGGACAATTGCATAGGAATGATATGTTTCGTACCACTTTGGTCTTTTATAACGTAATGTAAACCAAGCTTTTTTGTACCACGGGAAGTATTTTGTAGATATATCTAAAGGCGCATAGAGCTCCTTTTTTAAATTGTGCACGCCTAGTAATGACTTGTGGTTTAACGTTCGGTTCTCTTTTTTAGCTTCGGAATCTTTTAATTCTTTAAACACCGGTTTTCCTTTCAGGTTCCAGGCTAGGTAAGATGCGCCATTTGCGGCTTTGGCAAAAGGATAGATTAACAGTTCATCAAAAATATACATTCCTGCTTTTGATATCTTTTGAAATAGTCTGATAGGCGCTAGTCTAGAATACTTGAGGTGGGAAGTGGGAAGTTCTTGGTTTTGAAGTGAGAATCCTTGATTATTAGATTTCAAAGATTCAAGTTCTAATCTTACGTTTCTAGCATTTGTTCTGTCTAATTTTAAATTCTGAACTCCCGCCAGAGGCGAGACTCGCCAAAGGCGGCTAGATTCTAAATTTCTGCCGAGGAGTCCTTCCTCGGATGCCCAGGCGAGATATTTTCTTAAAGAAGATAGTTTTCTATTAACTGTAGCAGGCGAGAAGCCTCCCTGCTTAACAAGCCTTTGTTTGTATTCTTCAAGTATTTGCGGGCTAATCGTGTTTAGGATATTTTGATTCCTTGCATCGGAACCGTTATTAAACTCGGAAATCTCTTCTGTCCAGGCAAGGAATTGTTTTATGTCAATGATATAGTTTTTTATAGTAAGATGTGATGCATTGTAAACATAAAGATAGTTTCTGAAGTCCTTTAGCCGATACGGATCGGCATTTACCATTGACGATTGACTATTTACTATTTCAAACGGATTAACGCTGATATGGCCTTCGAGCTTAAGAAACTTGAAGAATTTACGAAGGGAAGACAGATGGCGTTCTAATGACCTCTCCGAGAGAGCAGATTTCTGATTTCTGATTTCTGATTTCTGATTTTCTTCCGTAATCTGTAATCCGTAATCATCAATCGCTTCGCGTTTGTATGCTTCGATTGTTCCGGGGGTTACCAGCTGGGGAGCAAAAGCCTTTTGATAGCGTAACTCATACCATCGGATAAAATGATTAATGTCCGATAGATAATTTTTTACAGTAACCTTTGAAGGCTGATCTTCCTGTGAAAATAAAAAGCTTTTAAATTGATTTAATAAGTCCATTTTATATTACCGAATAAGTTCTCTGTGAAAATACCCCTCTAGCTTCAAGATTATACGGATTATACGAATTATCTAAGTGTTTTTTGGCATTTAACATACACTATTAGAATAAAGAAAGTTTGGAAATTCTGTCAAGGCCTTATAGTATTTGTATATGATATATTTTGATAACTATTGATAGATATATTTTTATCAAAATCTAAATATGAAAAGAAAACATTATTTGAGGCTGTGAAAAATATAAAAAGAGAAATGTTGGTTTAAAATATATCTATCATAATATATCAATTAGTATCATTAGTTCAGTAATAGTTGATGATGTGTTTTGCTGTAGTTGGAGAAGTTTAGGAAGTAAATTCAAAATTTCTAATTTATAATTTTTAATTTATAACTAAATTTTAAGTTCATTATTAGCAATTAGGATATCTAAGTGATAAGACTTTCCAAAACGATGTTTAGGTTGACATGATAGGAAGAATAGAATCTTTGAAATTGGAGGTGGGATTTTCTTGAACTTGAGTCTTTGAATTCTTGATTTCAAGACTATCAATACTTCAAGCTTTCAAGATCAAAGATGTTAAAAATATCCAACTTCAAGATTTCCAGCTTCAGCTTGCTTTTTAATCCCGCTATATTGATAATTATAACATAGATGAGTAAATTTCTGCCCGAAGCTAAACTTAAAATTTATAACCTAAAACTTAAAAGGATTTTGATATTTATTTTTACGTTTTACGTTTTAGGCTTTACCTTTATTTCCTCGGTTGGCGCTGAAGTGCAGGTTCCCGTCCAGGCACAAGTAGGGCAGTATTATCTAAACATTTCAGGTTATATTTCTCCATATGCGTCTATTGTACTTACTGTTGACGGAATATTTATAAGGGCAACGGTAGCTGATTCAAAAGGAAATTTTTCAATTTCGCAGGTTCTTATAAAGCAAGGTTTCTCCTCTTTCTGTCTTGAGGCCGTAGACTTCAGGAGACTGGGAGACTCATATACATGTTTTAACGTTCCGCCAGCTCGTGGTGACGTAAATATGCGTGATATATTTTTACCTCCCACGCTTGGTCTTTCAAGAAATGAAATAGCCGCAGGAGGGGAGACGCTTGCGTTTGGCTATACAATGCCAGGTGCAGAAGTCACTCTATATCTTAGTAATGGCGAAAAATTAACAACCACAGCAGACTCAACAGGCTATTATGAGTTTCATGTTAAAGGCCTTAAAGCCGGCAAATACAACTTATACGCACAGGCTAACTATAACCAAAAAGAGTCACTGAAGCCCAGCAGGACAGTTCAGCTAAAAGCTCTTTCTTTATGGGAACAGATAATCGCGTTTTTACAAGGATTAATAAACAAAATACTCCAGTTTTTTACTTCCTTGGCTTTGGGACCACTTTGGATTGGATTACCGGCCCTTATCCTTATTATTATACTCATCTTAAAACTCTGGCCGGAGAAGTTTACCTTCATTTACCAGTCACATCTGGTAATCTTTGCTACACGGGCCTTCAGGAGGTCTAAAAAGCCACTCCACCATAGCTGGTGGATGGGGTATTAAAGTATTTAGTATTTGGTATATTGTATTTTGTATGGATAAGAAGAAAATAGAATCTTTTACAGATTTAAACGCCTGGAAAGAGGCCCATAAATTAGTTGTTATGGTTTATAAGATAACTAAAGGTTTTCCCAAAGAGGAAACGTATTCTTTAATAGATCAGATGAAAAGATGTTCAGTTTCGATAACATCAAATATCGCAGAGGGGTTTTCAAGGCAAGGCAAGAAAGAGAAAATTAATTTCTATCATATGTCTAAGGGGTCATTAACAGAGCTTCAGAATCAGCTTTTGGTGGCAAGAGATGTCGATTATCTTAATAAAGACAATTTTACTTTAATAGCAAATCAATCGGTGACAGTACACAAACTTATAAACGGTCTAATTAAGAGCGCGAGTGCAAAATACTAAATACAAGATACGAAATACTTTTAAAGGTCTTATTTAGCCTCAGGAGATTCAGGGGCAGCTTCTTTTGTTTCCTCTTTTTTAGCTTCCTCGGAAGTCTCCCCGGATTTCTTTTTGGGGGATTTGAATCCGTATTTTCTGTAGTAGAAGAAACCTAGTATAAGAGCTACCAGTATAAGTGTTGCTACGACTGCGACTTTCCATGGGAAGACCCAGAAGTAAACGGTAGCCATTAGCGGAAGATTATTATTAACTCCATAACTTGCAAGTAACTCAGCTTTAAATCTTCCAAACATCCAATGTCCTCCAAATGTATTTTCGTAGTCTCTTGCAGCCATAGGGAAGATGTTATGCTCGGTTAAGGGAAGAATAGCTTTTCTTCCAAGCATGTCGCTTACAGTTATGTAACCTTTAGGTGTTATATGTAAATCTCCGAAGTTTTTGATTTGCGTTTGTATATTTACCGGTCCATATTCTTGAAAACCGCCGGTCAAGAATTTGGAAACGGAAGCGCTTTCTTTAATAGGACCATTAACAGCAATAGAAAAGAGTGTTCCGATTTGTCCATTTACCGTTGCCCCTGTATTTTGAGTTTGGCCTTTAGCTTGTACCGGTACAAAGACTACCGCTGCATAATGTCCTCCGGGCCTTGCGTTTTTAGGTACTTGTATAAAATAGTTCAAATCTTGTCTTTGTTTTGGTTGTATTGTAAAGGTCTCTGGAGATACTCCCATCCAGGCTGCTGCCGAATATGTTTTCATTAAAGAATTTGGGGGGAGTATCTCAGGTGTACCGATAGTATCTGTGACTATAAAGTCGTGCATTTCTGCTTTAAAAGTTAATGGTAAATCACTTTCGTTTATGATTCCCATTTTACCTTCGGTATAATACCCGGGATTACCCGAAACAGATACTGTTGGGGGAGTTACGGTAAATGTTTGAACCGGAAGTCCTTGTGCATGAACCTTAACAAACGTAAAACTTAAAACTGAAAACGTAAATAATAATAAAAGGAGGCCATTAAATTTTAAGTTATAAATTTTAAATTTAAATTTGGGCAGTTTCATATATTTTTAGAACGTTGCCGTTGCAACGTATGAAATTACTGTCGTATAGACTCCTGCAGGTGTTGTTCCGCTTACCGCTGCTCCGTATCTTACAACAGTTTGATCGGTTGAAACAGGTCCTCCTGTATAAGATGCAATTGTTGCATAATAGCTGTTTGGTGATATATTCCATGGATTTGTAAATAGAGCAGTGCTTAGGGAAACCCCGTTAAAAACAACTCCCGCTGCTCCTCCATAATTAGGGGATGAAGTCGGGACGTGTGCTCCGCAGGGGCTTATACCAAAATCGGGGACATTGTATTGGATACCTGCCGGGACGGGAGTATCATTTGCAGTTAAATTTCCTCCGTTGGCATCGGTAAGAAAGAATCCTGTTGCCGGATTTATAAAATGACCCGAAGATGTGGCAGTGATTGCATAACCCGCAGAACCGTTTGTGGACACAGTAAGCGTTTGTCCCGATGTATTTATATTACCGTTATTTAAAAGACCCAGATTAACGTTTGTAGCAGTTGCAGGGATTCCGCTGTTTGTTTTATCGTTACCGCTGTTTAAGGCACAGCTTCCGTTAACACTGTTAAAAGTAGTATTGTCTGCGATGCCTGCAATAGTAAACGTAATCGTTGGTTCAACAAGCGCCTGAATCGTAACAGCTTCAATTGTAGCTGCCCTTAAAGCTCCGTAATCAAGGTTAACGCTGTTGTTATCCTGCGTTTGTATTGTTACTTTCCAAGCGTCGGAAGATCCGGCTGCCGCTGTTTTCGTCGGATTGACTAGTTGGGGAGTGGTGGAGCCTATCGTAGCGGTTACAACTGTCCCGCCGGTAATCTGGGTTGTAGTTTGGCATTTTACAACGGGAGATGAAACGGTAATTTGGCCCGTTGCGCATCCTACGCCTGTTCCCGAAAATGTGACATTAGAATTGGCAAGATTGTTGAAAGAGAATCCTGTTGCGGAGGGGGAAGCGGTATTTGAGCCTGCTCCCGGGAAAGTAATAATAAGCCATCCATTAGCCGGGATAGTGCTTACGGTTGTAAATTTAATCGTGTGTTTGGCAGTGACACTGGTGATTAAAACATCTCCCTGATGGCGGCTTTGAGTAAATGTTCCAGTAAAGTAAACAATCCTGTTTGTTGCCGAAGGTACGCCCGTTGCGGACATTGAGGCGACGTTTACTGAAGCTGCTGCAGTTTCTCCGGTATCGGGATAAATTATTGCAGAATCGGAAGCGAGGAAAAACGAACCGTTATCAAATATCTGTGCCTGGCCAGCATTTGCAACAAAATTAGCGCTTAAAGGTGTTGCTGCCGAAGGTCTTGAAGTAGTAAGTGTATCTGAGACGCTAATAAGTGAGGCTGCGTTTGCTTTCTGAACAAAAAATGCTCCGGTAAGGAGAAAGAAGATAAGAGCATAGGATAAATTTTTAATAACTACCTTCATTTTGCTTAGCACTGCCGTACTATTATTAATATACCTATATAGTATAATGCAGAACTTTTCTTATATTGTCAAGAGTTATTTTATACTTTTAAACTAATTTTTTTAACTCTCAAGGCAATGATTACAATTATTGCTATTACTATAATAATTGCAAGTATGGAATAGAGAGGAAATGCATAAAAATCAATAGTTTTTCTAAAAAGAGGGCCTTGGTCTGATAAAGCAATGGTTAAAGTAGCGGTATACGGACCGAATAAAAAGGTTTCAGGCCACACAGCGGCAGGAGACTTTAGGTTTTGAAAGTATAATTTAAGAGACGAAGAGGGGTTTGCCTGGGGGCCCTGGAGAGAATCCGGAATTGACCTTACGCTATCGGAAAGGATATTAACAGGAAGCAAATCAACTTTTCCGACACTTTGCCCAAACATATTTTTTATTATTATGCTTCCTTTTGTGGTTATAAAATGATCGCTCGTATTTCTTATTTTCACATTAAACGGGACAGGACCATTTGTTATAAATGAAGGAGCCGAAAAATCTTCTATGTTTCCGTCGGTTGGGCCTTTAGGTCCGATTGAAAGCAGGACATTTGTTGCAATTCCTGCAATTGCAGTTGTATTAGTAGAATTTTGAAGAGGATTTTCGGCAGACTGGAAAATTATTGAAAAGTAATAATCTCCAGCCGGTTCGCCCTGAGGAAGGGCAATCTCAAGAACCAATTCTTTTTTTTGCTGAGGGGAGAGGGTGATTTCGTTAATGGAATTATCACCGTCAAGAAGCTGCATTTTGCTAAATATGAGAGGATCTACTAAAAGAGAACTATAATCCGAAGGATAATAAACCTGGCCGTCTTGTGTATCCGCTGATTGGAAAGGTTTTATTCCTATAGAAAGAGATACAGGGTCGTTACTAAGATTTTCTATAAGAATTTTTGATTTAATATCTGTAGGGGATGTGGCTTGAATTTCGAGAATAGGAGGGAAGATGCCCAGCGAAACTCCTGCTGCACTAGCGGTATTTAGTATTTGGTATTTAGTATTTAGTATGGAAATTGTGAAAAGAATAACCAAAATTGTGAAAATTGTCTTAGCGAAAAATGCAAAATATTTCATATAAAATATCCTTAGAAAGACGGTGTAGCTATATAATTTATAACATTTGTATACAAACCGGCTGCTTGGACAGCAGAAACATTAACTTTATATGTAATCTGAGATTGTCGGTTTCTCCCTACATTTAGAGAACTCATTACCATAACCGCAGAAGGAGAGGATATAAACTGTTCATAATAATTTGAAGTTGAAAATTGAGAGTTACAGTCGCCTCCGTTTACATTATCGCATCTGTAACCAAATCCGTACGTTAAACTACTCGTCCAGGGTCCAGCCGTCGTTGCTGTACAGTTAGGTCCGCTGTCTCCGCAGCTTGTAGGCTGTATTTCCTGGCCGGTTCCGTTTACTCTTAAATTATGGTTTTGGGAAACAGTTACCGAATAACCGTAGGCGGAGCCGTTTGAAACAGTAAGAGTGTTAGTCCTTGTAACAGGATTTGTAGCAGTTATAGGTCCGAAATCTATATTGGTTTGAGATACGGTAAACGTGAAGGGGATTATTGAATTTATATACTGGAAACCCGAACGAACTTTAAAATTGGTTCCAATATAAAGTCCGGGAGAAGTTTGTCCTACGGTAAGATTTAAGGAAAATCCACCTCCGCTAGGATGTCCGGCAGCGGTATTAAAATTTCCCATTCGTAATATAAAGTTACTATTTGACATAGTTTGAGCCATAACGGAATTTAGTACGTGGTATTTAATGTTTAGTAAAAAAAGAAGAACTAGAATTACAATGAGGGGTTTTATACAAAATAGGAAATATTTCATGCTAAATATTATTTTTGCTTTCAGCCCGAAGATCTTCCGTTTCCTCCAAAATTTCATTTAATTTTTCTATATCTTTCTCTTTCAGGTTTTCTTTTTCATTTTTTATCACTTCCTCCAAATCCTGGGAAATAGTATCTGCAGCTTCTTTAGTTCTTTCCTGCAGCGCTTCAATATCATTTTCTTCTTTGTCTGATTTTCTATACTCCCGTCCAAAAAAGTAGGCAAGAGGAGAAATAAGAAGAAGCGAACCCATTCTTAGAATATTTCCGGTAACGTCCCCTCTAAGAGTATCCGGTAAAAATATCAAGAGTGTTCCCAGAATAAAAACAAGTATTGCGGGAGGTTCAAAAACAAAAGCAATTCCAAAGCCCAAAAAGTAAAGAAGAAAGAAAACCGGAGAAGCTATACTTCCTGTTCCAAAAATCAAAAGAAGTATTATAGAATTTAGAATAAATATTCCCCAAGGACCGTCTCCGCCCATTGTTAAAAACCCCTGTCCTTTTTTACGTGCTGCAACGAGAATATAGATTAAAACAAGAACGGCTAAGGCTTGAATGGTAAAATTAGAAAGCACGGTTTGCTCCCAAACAAAAACAAGTACAAAGGAAAGAATTAAAACAAAAGCTTGGATTATCAGCTGCATAACTCAATAGTAGTTAATTTAATAAAGCAATTCAAGAGCAGTGTTTGTTTGGTATAGTGAAAATTGATATACTAAGATAAATTTCTAATTCTTAATTTCTAATTTCTAAACAAAATTTTAAATTAAATTATTAAAAATTAAATGAAAATTAAAAATTCAAAATTAAAAATTAAGCCCAGATACTTTCCCCAAGATATAGAGCCGTATTGGCAAAAGGTTTGGAAAGAGAGAAAAATCTATGAATTTAAAGATGATTCAAATAAGCAGAAGTATTACAATCTTGTAGAGCTTCCTTATCCTTCAGGAGACCTCCATTTAGGCCATTGGTTTGCGTTTACTCCTGCAGACGCTCATGCAAGATTTAAAAAAATGAGCGGTTTTAATGTATTTTTTCCAAATGGATTTGATGCATTTGGTTTACCTGCGGAAAACGCTGCAATAAAACGGGGAATTCATCCTAAAGATTGGACCATGCAAAACATCGGAAATATGACTAAGCAGTTTGCGACCATGGGAACAATGATTGACTGGACTCATGAGGCAATCACATGTTTGCCGGAATATTATAGGTGGAATCAATGGATTTTTCTTAAAATGTTTAAAAAAGGAATTGCTTACAGAGGAAAAGCGTTGTCCAACTGGTGTCCTTTGGACAAGACGGTTTTAGCAAACGAGCACATAGAGGGGGGAAAATGCTGGAGAGAT
>JAKAEH010000162.1 GCA_021825955.1 bacterium
GGTTAGAAATAAATGTCGTATTTGTGATTCTAAAAAACTTGTTAGCTTTATTAGTTTAACTAAAACTCCCCTTGCAGATCTGTTTGTTAAAAATCCTAAAAATAAAGAACATAAGTTTCCTTTAGATGTCTATGTATGTACAAAGTGTTTTTTAGTGCAATTAGTAAATGAAGTTAATTCCGATTTATTGTTTGGCAATCACTATGCTTTTTATACAGGTAGTTCTCCATCTTCAATCGGATATTTTGAAGACTATGCCAATTCTATAATGGCAAGATTCTCTAAAGAATCTAAAAAACTAATTGTAGAAATTGCTAGTAACGATGGTACACTTCTTAAATTTTTTATTGACAAAGGACACGATGTAATTGGAATTGATCCGGCAAAAAACGTCACAAAAGAGGCAAACGCTAATGGCATACCCACTATCACTGATTTTTTTAATACAAAAAGTGCTTTAAAACTTGCTTCTTCCAGGGATAAAGCGGGAATAATTATTGCAAATAATGTTATAGCACACGTTGAGGACCTACATGATTTCGTAAGGGGCGTAAAAGAATTATTACATGAAGATGGCGTTTTTATATTTGAATGTCAATACTTTCCATATCTTCTTTTTAACAATCAGTTTGATAATATTTATCATGAACACCGATCTTTTTTTTCTTTAAATCCTTTAATCTTTCTTTTAAAAAGATTTAATCTGGAAGCATTTGATGTTGAGGAACATGATACTCAAGGCGGATCAATCAGATTGTTTGTTGCACATAAAGGCAAAAGAAAAATTGAACAAAGACTCAAGAAAGCGATTTACAATGAAGAAAAAATGAAAATACGCGATTTAAATACATATTTAGGATTCCAGGCAAGAGTAAATTATGTTAAATTGAAATTAAATCAAATACTTGAAGATTTAAAGAAGCAAAATAAAAAAATTGCTGGATATGGTGCATCTGCTAAATCAAATACGTTACTTAATTATTGCGGAATTGGAACTAACTATTTGGATTACATAGTGGACAAAACTCCATATAAATTCGGTCTTTACAGTCCCGGTATGCATATTCCTGTTATATCACCTGAACAAGAAATTAAAAAATACGGAAGGCCTGATTATTACCTTTTATTAGTTTGGAATTATGCTGCAGGTATTATCGCAAGAGAACATGAATATATTGAAAAAGGTGGAAAATTCATTATTCCTATTCCAACCCCTCACATAATATAAATTATTAGGAATTACTTCGAAGCTAGCAAATGCTCTATGATGGAGTTTATTGTTTTTATTTCTTTGTTGCTTATTAGAAAATAAAGTTTAATTTTATTAATTACTAATAAAAATAATTTTATTAGTATCTTTGGTAAAAAAAGAAATAAAAACGAACTTATAAATAGTGGTTGAGAAATAACTTCCTTGTTATACTTTAATATTTTAGAAATGAACTTAAGAGTATTTATTCTGGTATAAATTAGTGTGTTATATGGCAGGAAAATTGGGACAAAAGACGCAGTTTGTTTCATGAAATTTTCTTTTTTAATAATATTTATTTTATTTTTGTTAGCAAGAAATTTAAATTTATCATATATCTCAGATAGGTCATCCATCATATTCGTTTCTTTTCCATACAATTTATAAGACAATGGGTTAAGTTGGTTTTCACCCCGTCCAACACCTATTAAATACTTATTTATTTGTGCTGTTTTATAAAACAAAGACATTCTTGCCGTTAAATCAAGCTGGGGATATACCGTTTCCTGCACGAAAATAAGTTCCTTCAATTTATGGTCATTTAAAAATCCCAATCCGGCAATACTTGTCGTTGATAAAAGGAAACTTCTAAAAGTATCCTTTGAATTTTTATAAATTGTTGTCTTTCCAAAATTTGTGATTCCAGCAACTTGATAGACTTTTGAATTTCTAAATATTATTTGTCTGGATCTAACAATACCTATCTTTTTGTTTTTGCTAAACACCTCAGCATATTCCTTTAAAGCATCAGGGTTAATAAATAAATCGTCATCACCTAAAAAAATTACATACTTTCCCCTGCAATGTTTAAAAGAATTATAAAAGTTGGCCGCTAGACCCAAATTTTTGCTATTCCTTATGTACCTTATTCTCTTGTCCTTTTTTATCCATTTGTCGACTGTCGTCTTTAAATCTTTTGGACTCTTATCGTCAATAATTACCATTTCGGAATTTTTATAGTTTTGCCACAAGAAGCTTTTAATAGTATTTTCTAAGTCTTTTGGGCGGTTATATGCTAATACACACAAAGTAACTGCAGGACCCTTTATCATAAATCTTAACTCTTAAATTCGTTCAACTTATTTATAATATATTTCTGTTGTTTGTAAGATAACTCGGGATATATAGGAAGGGATAAGATTCGTTCCGCCGCTTTCTCGGTAACAGGAAAGTCTCCTTTTTTATAGCCTAAATTTTTATACGCTTTTTGAAGATGGATTGGAATAGGATAATGGATTTGTGTATTAATTCCTTTATCTGCAAGATATTTTTGCAATTTATCTCTTGATGAACTTTCAATTATAAATAAATGGTACACTGACTTTCCGTCTTTTATTATCTTTTGAGTTTTATAGTTCTTTAACGACTTATTATAGTTTTCCGCAATAATATTTCTTTGTTTGTTCCATTTATTCAAATGTTTTAATTTAACGCTTAAAACTCCTGCCTGGATTTCGTCCATTCTTAAATTTAAACCAAAAATATCGTGATAATATTTTTTTACCTGTCCATGATTTCTTAATTTCTTAAGCTTTTCGTATAATTCTTTATCGTTTGTAACTACGGCCCCTGCTTCTCCATAAGCGCCTAAGTTCTTTCCGGGATAAAAGCTAAAGGTGCCCAAATCTCCAAAAGTTCCCATTTTTTTTCCTTTAAGAGTTGCACCGTGAGCCTGAGCGGTGTCTTCAATTAAAAAAAGCTTGTGTTTATTTGCAATTGTTTGTAATTTATCTATCTCTGCCGGAGCACCATAAAGGTGAACGGGTAAAATTGCTTTTGTTTTTTTATTTATTTTCTTTTCTACCTGATTTACATCTATTTCATAA
>JAKAEH010000163.1 GCA_021825955.1 bacterium
TAAAACTCAAAGGAATTGACGGGGACCCGCACAACCGGTGGAGCGTGTGGTTCAATTCGAGACAAAACGAAAAACCTCACCAGGACTTGACATGATACCGTTTATTTCCCTAGAAATAGGGAGAAATCCGCAAGGATGGTACCACAGGTGCTGCATGGCTGTCGTCAGCTCGTGCCGTGAACAAGAATGTCTCGCGGCCTTTTATGGTAACATAAAAGTGAATAACTGACTCATATCGGTGAAACCTCGATTAAATTGGGGTAATACCGAGGGAAGTCGAAATTTTATGCAAGAGCTGCATAGGCGAAAGAATCAAAAATAATGATTAAGAAAGAAAGTATCAATATCTTCTTTTCTATTATCAGTTCATATATTATTCCGTCTATGCGTTATAAAATTTCTGACCCCGTAACGACTTCTCCAAAAGAGAGATGCTAATTAAAACACAAAATTTACAATTGGCATAAAACGTCAGTATCCCGTTAATTCGGGATAAAGGTATAGTCTAAGTTCGTCAAATAGACGATTTGGAGGTGTTCCCTTAAGTGGGGAAACGAGCGCAACCCCCGTCCAATGTTGAATATTCATTGGAGACGGACCCGATTTTATCGGGAAGGAAGGAGGGGAAGACGTCAAGTCAGCACGGCCCTTATGTCCTGGGCTACACACACACTACAATGGCGAAAAACAACGGGCTGCAAGTACGTAAGTGCAAGCTAATCCCTTAAATTTCGCCTCAGTTCAGATTGAGGTCTGCAACCTGACCTCATGAAGTCGGAATCGGTAGTAATCGCAGATCAGCATGCTGCGGTGAATACGTTCTCGGGTCTTGTACACACCGCCCGTCAAGGCAGCAAAGTCGGTGGTTATCGAACATCCTTTCGGGGGTGGAGATAAAAATCGGCGATGAAGCTTAAGTCGTAACAAGGTATCCCTACCCGAAGGTGGGGATGGATCACCTCCTTTCTAAAAAACTTTTCATTTATTTGAAGAGGGGAAAGAGAGAAGGTACGGCAACCCGCTAAAATCTTTATTGATGACTAGCGTGGGAATGTACATACACCCAGGTTTAGGATAGTACCTGACTCCAAGAGTTAAATCGAAGAGAAAATCTATCCAGTGTCCTACCACTTCCTGGTTGATAATCCAGATACGACTAAAACCACCCCGGCGGGTGGTTTTTTAGTGGGAATAATGAGTGTTATACTTTTTTTTGTAGAGTTTTGCAGTTTGCTCAAAAGCGTTTAAAAGTCTTTGGAAATTTTCTTTTTCTACATAATTTTTCATTACTCTCTCCCTTGCTTTAATTCCTAAGCTCTTTGTAAGCTCATAATCTTCTAAATATTTTTTAAAAGCTATTGGTAATTCTGATTTTAAATGGCTTAATTTTATAACAGTACCTGTATCCGAAACAGTATCCTTGCTTGATCCGACATCACTAACAATTGGCACTAAACCAGAGGACATCGCCTCAAGAAGCGATAGAGAGTGTCCTTCTCCTCTTGACGCGAGAACAAATATCTGGCACGAGCGGATAATGTCGATTCTTTCTTGTTCGCTGTCGACAAATCCTGTAAAAATTATTCTTTCATCTTGGTATTTTTTAACAAGTCTTGTATAAAGCTCTCCTGTGCCAACCAGTACAAGTTTTGTATCAGTATTCAAGTTAAGACTTAAGAACGATTTGATTAGAAGTTCGGGGTTTTTTTGCCAGCTTAGCCTTCCCAAAAACAATACTCCTTTTTTAATATTGTGTTTTTTGCCAAAGCTTGAATCGCCTGGCGTATAGGGTGAAGAATCAATTCCATTAGGAATTACTTCAATTTTTTCAACGGGAACTCCTCGTTGCACAAAAAAACCCTGCGTTCTGGTGGAAAAGACATTTAAAAAATCAAGACGCCTTATTAGCGGAGAGTAAATAAAAAACCACAGAAGTTTTAGAAAAAAAAGATTAGGGTGTCTGTCTTCGCTGATGTCCACATGCAGAATTCCTCCCAAAGGTGTTTTTTCTTTGTGGCAAAGATATGGCAAAGCCAAGTCAAAAGTAGTAAGTCCGATCGTTGTGTAAACGAAATCAGGTTTAATATTTTTGAGGGCTTTTCTGATAATTTTTATGCTATTAAATTTAGGAAGAATAACAAGATAGAATTTTTCAACCCCCAAATAATAGGGAACATAAAAGATGTTGTCTTCATTTTTCTTTTCTGTTTTGCTAAAGCGAAGGACATAGACCTCATGCCCCATTTTTTTTAGAAAGCTCATTAGTCTTTGGTTGTAAACTACGACTCCGTTTCGAACGCTTGCATCTTTATCGATGATAAGAATTTTCATTGTCAGGCTACATTATAGCAAAAATCTACGCTTGACTTTTATAGGATAAGCCTTTATCATTTTTTTATGAGTGGAATTCCTACCCCCGAAATTAGTGGCGGTCAAAGTTCGCCTCAAGCCCCCAAAACCGAAAAAAGCCCGAGCATTCGGGAAAAAATACAAGGAAGAATAAATTCCTACAGGAGAAAGCAAGCCAGGGAAGGACACGGTCTTGTCAGGCCAACTAAAATTCCCGGGACAGAAGATGATAGGGGGTTAGTGGAAAGATTTGAAAGGGCAGAGATACTCAGGACATACCTTCGTTTTAGAGAAGAAATTAGACAAAGAGAACAAAAAGGACAAGATTCCTCGGAAATAAAAGGCAGGCTTGCGGATTTTCGAAGCAAAGCCCGGGTTTACGAAAATAAAATGGATATACTAAACGAACAATTCTATAAAAAAATAGAAGAGCCGACAGAACCAACAGAGCCAACACCGGAAAATCCCGTTGGCGTAAGAAAAATTCCCATTGAAGATCCCGAACTTGGTACTTTGGATAATTATGTTGTAACGCTTGATTTAAATCCGCCGGGAGAAGGACAAGTGGATACAAGAATCCCGTACCTTCTTATTCCAACTTATGCTGCAACCCCTCATCACGTAGTAAACATGGCAGCGTCCATACTGTATGAAGGCGGTAAGGTTATTGCTTTGACTGATCCTGCAAACAGAGCAACAACCGATACCCCGG
>JAKAEH010000164.1 GCA_021825955.1 bacterium
CCAATAGTCCAGAGTATCTTTAAGAGTTTTTTCTATACTTATTTCCGGTTTCCAATTTGTAA
The DNA here is from genome assembly GCA_021825955.1 of bacterium. The sequence goes on from JAKAEH010000164.1 coordinate 63, forward strand.
GTTTTTTAAACTTGGAGGAGTCACATACTAAATCAGGATTATCAATAGGTCTGAATAATGTTTTATCTGTCTCTACCTTAATATCCGTATTAGACATAGAAAGCAATTTATCGAGAATATCTTTAATCTTATAAGAAACGCCTGAACCAAGGTTATATACGTCTCCTTCTTCTCCTTTAGAAATTGCTAAGTCATAAGCTCTAACCATATCTCTGACATCTGTAAAATCACGCTTAGCCTCCAAGTTTCCTACTGTTAAAACATTCTCTCTTTTGCCTTTCTCTATTTCTGCTATTTTTTTTGCAAATGCGGCAACAACAAAACTGGGACTTTGTCTGGAGCCAATATGATTAAAAGGCCTAACCCTAACCGCTTTTAGCTTATATGATAGAAAATACTGAAGACCTAAAAAATCCTGTGTGAGTTTTGAGACGGCATAGGAATTTGTCGGTCTAAAGGGTGTTTCTTCGTCTATCGGTAAATTCTCTTTTAAAACGTCGCCATAGACCTCGGCAGAAGAAATTACGAGAGTTTTTGAACTTTCGAGGTTTGATTTTCTTAGAGCCTCCAAAATATTTATTTGAGCGGAAATATTATTAACGACAGATTCTTTAGGAGAAGAAAAACTATCTGCAACCGAGGCAAGAGCTGCTAGATGGTAAACAATATCCGGTTTTATATTTCCTATAAGTTCATATACTTCCTGCTCGTTGGAAAGATTAATTTTTGTTAATTTTAGATTATCTCTTACAATATTTAGGTTTTTTAGACTTTCTTCGGATAAATAGGTACCGTAAATCTCGTCACCGTCTTTTTTTGCAATTAAATATTCTGCCAAATGACTTCCCACAAAGCCGGAGGCGCCTGTGATTAAAATTTTTTTAGCCATATTTATCTTCCTACGCCCATATAGTTAAACCCTTTGGCTTTCATTTCTTCAGGCTCATAAAGATTACGTCCGTCAATAATATTTGGGCTTTTCATTTTTTCTTTAATAATTGAAAAATCCAACTCCTTAAATTCGTTCCATTCTGTGAGAATTATAATTAAATCCGCTCCTTTAAATACGTCATAAACATCTTTTTTATAATCAACATTTTTTAATATTGTAGCAGCAATATCCATAGCTTTTGGATCAAATGCGGTAATTTTTGCACCATCATTTTGGAGTAAATTAATAATATCAATTGCAGGGGCATCTCTCATATCATCTGTATTTGCTTTAAAGGCCAGTCCCAAAACTCCAATTTTTTTACCTCTCAAATCTCCAAGCGTTCTTCTAACTTTCCTGACAATATCTCTTCTTGACTGATTATTAATATTCTCTACTTCTTCCAGTAAAGAAAACGGATAATCATTGTCTTTTGCAATTGAGATAAGCGCCCTTACATCTTTGGGGAAACAGCTCCCTCCATAACCCGGTCCGGGAGAAAGAAACATATTTCCAATTCTTTTATCCATTCCTATTCCTTCAAGAACTTTCAGGGCATCTGCCCCAAGTAATTCCGAAAGCTTTGCTATTGCATTTGCATACGAGATTTTAAGAGCTAAAAATGCATTAGCGGCATATTTTATAAGTTCTGCTGTTTCAAAATTTGTTAATATTAATGGCGCTTTAATCGGTTCATGAAGTTTAGTTAGAATTTTCTGCGATCTTTCACTTTCCGTTCCTATAACAATCCTATCCGGAGTAGTTGTATCCGAAATAGCACTTCCTTCCCGTAAAAATTCAGGAATCGAAGCATAATCAACTTCCGCACCCTTAGGCTTTGATTCGTCTAAAATTCTTTTTACCCTTTTGTTTGTGCCTGCTGGAACCGTGCTTTTTGTTGCAACTACAGTATAACCTTCAAGGTTTTCTCCTATTTTTTCAGCTACCTCAAGAACTGTAGAAAGATCAGCGTCTCCTGTTTTTGTAGTAGGGGTTCCAACTGCAATAAAAACTACGTCCGATTGCGAAATTGAGGGTTTATAATCTAGGGTAAAAATTAACCTCTTTGATTCTACATTTTTCTTTACAAGCTCTTCTAATCCGGGTTCATAAATTGGAACTATTCCGCGTTTTAAATTTTCAATTTTCTCTTTTGTATGGCCTATTACATATACCGTATTACCAAAATCGGCAAATACAGCAGCGGTAACTAAACCTACATAACCATGCCCTATAAATGTAATTGTCATAATTTAAAACTATCCGACATTTTTGCCTGCTAATTGTTTCTTTATTTCTTCTACCCCCTCTTTAAAACTTTTCATTTTTATACCAAGCTTACCGATTTTATCATTTTTAAGCCCGAGAAAAAAGGGCCTGGGAGCTTTATCCTTGAAATAGTCTTCTCTTGTTGTTTTAAATATTAAATTTTTATCAAGGTCAAAATTATCGGCAATAATATTAGCAGCGTCAAAAGGAGAAATAAATTGGCTTCCTACAACATTAAAAATTCCCTCTGAACTATTTTTCATAAGTTTGTCTATTGCATAAACAAAGTCATCCGCAAAAGTAGGCGTCATAATGTGATCGGTAATCATATAAACTGCCTTTTTATTTTGCAGACGATCCAAAACTACCCTAAAAAAATCCTTTTTTATCTCGAAATCCGCTCTATATGGATATGCAAGTCTTGCAATTGCCCATTTTAAACCGGAATTTTTAACTAATTGTTCTCCTTCGTATTTTGTTTTTCCGTACCAATTAACCGGGTTTTCTATATCTTCCTCATCGTATCCGTCTTTTTTAGTCCCGTCAAAAACGAAATCTGTTGAGATATAAATAATTTTTTTATTATTTTTTCTACAAGCATCAACTACGTTTTTTGTTCCTATAACGTTTATGCTCCAAGCCGTATGCTCTTTTGTCCAACTGTTTAAATCCGGGTTTTTTTGACTAAGGTAATCACTATCTTTTTCTTTGTCATTTTCACAACCGTCTACGTCGGTTTTTGCCGCCATATGAAGTA
>JAKAEH010000165.1 GCA_021825955.1 bacterium
ATTTTGGAATGGGGACGGACTTAATGGTACTTGCTGTCCTGACTTTAGTAATTCTTTCTATAGGCAGTTATCTATTTTCAAAAATCGAAATATAATTTAACTTTTGTATTCCTCTTTTATTTCTTTTCCAAAATTTAGCATCAATTATTGAATTTTAGGTGTAATAATATATGTGTAATAAGGATAGTTCCTGTTTTTATCATAAAAATCTTTCCGCAAAATCGTCCGCCTGTTTTTCCTGTATTTTAATCTCTATTTTACTTTGTTTTTTTAAAACTGAATTTCTGTGTCCGAGAATTACGTGTCCGATTTCATGTGCTATTGTATATTGTATTTGGTTTTGGTCCTGCTCTAAAAGCTCGTCGCTTAAAAAAATAATATGTTGGTCCAAAAGGTCATTTCCTCTAAAAGTAAAAGCCCATGCGTCTTCCATTGATGCAAAAAACCAGCATTTTTTTGTTATATATTTAATTACCTCTTCGGGCATGTTTATTAACGTTTCACAGACGTTTTTTTTCATGTGGGAATTACCGACAAGTTTACCGTCAAAAGAGTTATAAATTATTTTTAGATCATTTCTCATAGCCATATTTTTATATGATTGAATAAATTACATTATTCTTCTAAACTTGGTAAGGTGAATAAATTTTATAAATTAGCCGTTTCAATTCTTATCTGTGAAGCCGTCGGAATATCGGCTTCTTTTATTACTTTTGGTTCTATTTCTTCCTGGTACTTAATACTCAACAAGCCATTTTTTAATCCCCCAAACTGGATATTTGGTCCGGTTTGGACAATTTTATACCTTTTAATGGGGGTTTCATTATACTATATTTTGCAAAGCGGCAAAAAAGATAAAACTCCATTATTATATTTTTCCGGACAGCTTATTTTAAATTTTTTATGGACTTTTATATTTTTCGGTTTGCATTTGCAAAAGCTTGCATTAGTGGAAATTATTTTTCTTTGGCTTATTATTTTATTTACAATTGTTAAATTTTATAAAATCTCAAAAATTGCTGGGGTTATTCTAATTCCTTATATTTTATGGGTAGGCTTTGCTTCTTTGTTAAATTTATTTATCGTAATTCTTAATCCATGAACAATAATAAATGCGTTATCTATGTCGTAAGACACGGACAGGCAAAAGGAAATAAAAATAATATTTTACTCGGACAATTGGACGTTCCTCTAACTGAGTTGGGAAAAATCGAGGCAGAAAAAGCCGCAGATTTATTCAAGAATAAAAACATAGATATAATTTACGCCTCCGATTTAAAAAGAGCATTTGAAACTGCAGAAATTATCGCAAAAAAACAAAATAAAAAAGTTATTAAAGAAAAGCTCTTAAGAGAAAGAGATATAGATACTTTTGAAAACTTAACAATACAGGAGGCGGAGGATAAAATAGGAAACCTTACTGAATTTAATGCTTTAAGCGATATAGAAAAATTAAAATACAAATTTGTGCCGGAGATGGAAAGCGCTGAAGATGTTGTAGAAAGATTTAAGAAATTTCTGAAAAAAATGGTGGATAAAAATAACGGGAAAACAATTCTTGCCCTAACTCACGGAGGATTAATGCTTTATTTTTTTATTAGTCTAAAAAAGGCTCATTATGCAAATCTTTTTGGAGATCCTAATCCATTTGATAATTTAGGCTACTTTAAGGTTTTAACAGACGGTATGGAATTCAGTATTTTAGAAACGCAAGGTTACAAACAGATTAAATAAATTTTAATGTTAATAGATAGAAATAGATGTATAATTAATAAATAATGGGAATACTTATAAATTGGATTATAAGCGCGATTGTAATTTTTGGGATTTCTTATTTTCTTCCCGGAGTACATATTGCAAATTTTACAACAGCTCTAGTTGCGGCTTTGGCACTCGGTGTTATTAATGCGTTTATAAAACCTGTATTGGTTATACTAACTCTGCCTATAAATTTACTTACCCTTGGACTTTTTACATTTGTAATTAATGCCCTGCTTATTCTCCTTGCAAGCTCTATTGTTCCGGGTTTTGTTGTAGACGGTTTTCTCTGGGCACTAATATTTAGCATTATTTTATCTGTTGTTAATTCGATAGTTCACAATTTTATTTAATTTCTTACCTCTAAATTTCTTTAGCCTCGAAGTCATCGTTCAAAGTTAATTTATTAAGCATCTCCTCTTTTGTTAAAAGCCCTTTTTGCGCTCCAATTTCTCCTATAACAGCGGAAGAATTAAATGCTCCCCAACGCATAGCTTCGGCTAATGGTTCATTCTTAAGAGTGGCTGCTATAAATCCCGAAGTATATGCGTCTCCCGCACCTGTTTTTTCTACGATTTCGCATTTAGAAGCTTCCAGATAATAAGAATGATGCTTTTCATCCATTAAGTAAGAACCGTTTTTTCCATCCGTTATTATTACATTAAAAGCTCCAAGGCTTTTTAATCCATAAAGCATTTTTTTAACATAATTATCGGATTTCAAAGGCATAGAAATCTCTTTTCCGTAAAGGAGTTCTTCTGCTTCCTCTTTATTTACAAAAAGGATTTTTGTGTGAGAAATAATCTTCCAGATTAAACTGTCTTTGTTTTCAATTTGTAAGGTGCCTGGATTAAAATATAGCTCAATATCGTTCTCGAGTACAAAATTAAGCGTTTTTTCATATGCGTTTTCCCAAATTTGTCCTAGACTTGTAAGAAAAAGCATTCTTGTTTTCTTTCCTCCAAATTCGAAATTATGCTCTCTTTTGACGTGTTCTACAAAAAGGGTTCTGTCGCTTTTAAAATTTATCCCGACAGATAAAGAAGATGCTTCGCTTGGTATTTGATTTACAAGTTCAAGATCTACGTCTTCTTTTGTCAGAGAATTTACTATTTTTTGGGAAAACTCGTCTTTTCCTATTTCTGCAACCAGTCCGCTTTTAAAACCGAGCCTTGAAATTCCTACGGCTACATTAGCAGCATTTCCGCCTATAGATAAATCGTATTTTTTGACTTCGATTTTCTCACCGTGG
>JAKAEH010000166.1 GCA_021825955.1 bacterium
ATTCTTTTCATGCTTATCTAATAAATGCAAGATAAAGACCCAATACTGCGAAGAAGAAACCCAAAAGCCATGCTCTCATTACGATTTTAGGCTCATCCCAACCTCTCTTTAATAAATAAAGATGTAACGGAGCAACGGGAAGAAGCCTTCTTTTAAGAAATTTTTTCCCTAATATTTGTATTAAAGAAGACCCTATCTCCAACACGAAAACTCCTCCGATAAAAGCAATGGCAATTGTCCTGCCCGTCAAAAGTCCTATAACCGCAAGAGAAGCTCCCAAAGACATAGAGCCCACGTCGCCAAGCCATATTCTTGCTTTATATATATTAAAGTATAAAAATGAGGCAACGCTTCCCATTAAAATCGCAATAAATATCCCAAGAGTGCCTCCTACCTGACTCGATGCTATAGCCAAAAATGCACCAAGACATATCAGAAGAAGTCCGGAAGCCAAACCGTCAAGACCGTCGGCAATATTAAAGGCATTTGCAAAAGATACAATTACAAAAGCAGCAAAAGGAATAAAAAGGAAACCTATACTTGCCAAACCGAATCCCCTTATAAAAACAAACGAGTAACCAAGCTGTGAATAAAGTACGAAGGCGATTATAAGAGCCAAAATCCACTGTATAACAAACTTATGCCTGAATCTTAAACCAAAAAACGGAATTTTATTTCCGTTAGTCAATTTTTTAAGGTCATCATATAAACCCAGAGCCCCAAAACTTATAAATGTAAAGAGAATTACAAAAAGTTCCCATGCATTTATCGGAATATTAAACATTCCGTACCCCCAAAGAGTCAAAACCGTTACTACAAAAATTATTAAGATGCCGCCTCCGAAAGGAGTACCTGCCTTCCACGCATTGAATTTATCAAACAATGGAGTAGGCTTGTTAAAAATATCTACTGTTTTTTGATCCTGACGCCTAAGTTTTATTTTATAAAGGAAGTCTATAAAGGGAACTATCAGGATAGAAGTAATAAAAGCCGACAAAAGTGCAAAGCCTAAAAGCTGTGACATATTGCTACATTATAATACTCGCAATGCTTTTATTCAATCAAAAGAGGACAAATTACTACTTTACTGTCACACTTTTTGCAAGATTTCTCGGCTTATCAGGGTCAAGTTTATTATATAAGGCTATATAATAAGACAAAAGCTGAGCCACAACAATCTGTGCTATATATGAACCTTCTTCAATTTCTTTTACTTCAATCCAATGGTCAAATGCCGAAGAGTTTTGAGGTGAAATTCCTATTATTACACCGCCTCTTGCCTTAATCTCGGCAGCATTTGAAATTATTGAATCATAGGTTTCGTCATTCGGAGCAAAAACCAAACAGGGAGTACCTTTTGAAATTAATGCAATCGGTCCATGTTTTAACTCTCCGCCGGCGAGTCCTTCTGTGTGTATATAACTTACCTCCTTTATTTTTAAAGCGGCTTCCAGTGACGTCGGATAAGAAGCACCCCTTCCTATAACAAATATATGAGAGCACAAGGACATTAGCTTTGCAATCTCTTTAATTTTTTTCTTATTTTTAACTTCATTTAAAATCCTTTCCGTTTCTTTAGCAGTATCCAGAAGCATTTTTTTTGCCTTTTCAGTTTTACCTATAATTGCATATGAAAGTAATAATAGAACCGAAAGTTTCGCTACATATGCTTTTGTCGAGGCAACTGCCCTTTCCGGCCCTGCATTTAACAGGAATTTGTAGTCGGACATTCTATAAATCGATGAGCCTAAAACATTTGTTATAGCCGCGATTTTGCTGTTTTTATTTTTTGCTTTGTTTAATGATTCAATAACGTCTATTGTTTCACCCGATTGAGACAAGGCTATAATAAGACTTTTGCTGTTAAGGAAATCCTCAAGATAATTAAACTCCGAAGCAAAAACAGTATTAATATGCTTGTGGGAAATCTTTGAAAAGAGATAAACTCCGGCAAGACAGGCATTATATGCCGTTCCTGCACCTATTAAAAACGTCCCTTTTGCTTTATCTATTACTCCGGATAAAAATTTTATTTCCGATGTATAATTCTGAGCGAGATTTATTATTACTTTTGGTTGTTCATAAATTTCTTTAAGCATGAAGTGTTTGTATTTTCCAATAGAAGTTTCTTCAGCTTTAAATTCCACTTTTTCTATTTTTGGTTTTATTTTTAGACCGTTAGGCAGAGAAAATATTTGAATTTTTTTACCTAAAATAACCATTTCATTATCTTTTAGAAAGATTACGTTTTTTGTATAAGGAAGAATTGCCGAGATATCGGAAGCAATAAAGAACTCGCCGTCTCCGAGACCTGCTATAAGAGGAGAACCGGTTTTACAAGCCACTATTTCCGATGAGGGAGCATATGAGACTACAATTGCGTTAAATCCTTTAAGAAGGTTAAAAGTATCCCTTACCGAAGACGCAAAACCCTCCTTATTTAAATTTTCTTCAATTAAGTGCGGAATAACTTCCGTATCTGTCTCCGACAAGAAGGTATGTCCTTTTTTAATTAAATCCTTTTTTAAAACTTCGTAATTTTCTATAATCCCGTTATGCACTACAGCTATTTTTTTAGTACAGTCTAAATGCGGATGCGCATTTAAAACAGTAACTCCTCCGTGCGTTGCCCATCTTGTATGCCCGATTGCAAAATCACTGTCATTTTTAAATTTGTTTTTATTTATATCCGGTGCTGTGATTTTACCGATGTTTTTTTCGACAATAAACTCTTTTTTGTTTTTTATCCTTATGGCAATTCCCCACGAATCATACCCCCTGTATTCAAGAGTTTTTAAACCTTCAAAAATTATCTCGGAGGCATTGCTTCGCTTACCGACATACCCAAAGATTCCGCACATAATATTTTTCCCAACATCCTCGCCTGTCAAGCAGGCGAACTCCTTCACTAACGTTCAGTCCGTTCCGCACATATTATTTTTTAATTTTCTCGTTATCTTTATATATTCCGCTTACGGATGTAAGAGGATATACAACACAGTTTTTTCC
>JAKAEH010000167.1 GCA_021825955.1 bacterium
TTCCTACAATTCCGAAAACACTTCCGGCTACTTTGTAGAACATTTTAGAAGACATTTAATCACCTCCCTTTATAGGGTTACACTATTTTAAACAGTTGTCAAATTTATCAATACCTAGTTTAAAATGGCAATCCAAAAATTAAGAAGTGCAGCAAAACTCACCCATAATAGATAAGGAATTAAAAGATATGAGGCAACTTTTGAAATTTTGTTAAAAATAATTATCAAATACAAAATAATTACCCACAAAACAAGAATTTCTACAAATGCCAAACGCGTCTCATGTACGCCAAAGAAAATAACTGTCCACAAGAAATTCAGAAAAAGCTGAATGCCGAATATCTTGTAAATAAAATGCTTATTCTTTTTTGCTGATTTTTCTAAGGCTAGGACTATCGAAATACCCATTAAGGCATAAAGAACTATCCAAACCGGTCCGAAAATCCAATTAGGAGGAGAGAAAATCGGCTTATTAAGACTCACGTACCAAACAGGAATTTGAGAAATGGTAAATACCGATCCTAAAATTCCAACACCTTCACAAATAATAATGGCAAAAATCAATTTAAAAATCCTATTCACTTCTTTATAGTGGCAAGAAGATTTCAAGAAGTCAAACAAGCAATTTTACCTTCTTTACGTGCGGACTAAGAATTCTCAAGCCATTTTTGAACTTCCAAAGCGGCTGCGCAGCCGTAGCCCGCAGCGGTTATTGCCTGCTTGTAATGAGCATCGTGAACATCTCCTGCTGTGAATACACCGTCTTTATTGGTTAAAAAATGTTCGTGAACTTTTACGAAACCGCCCTCATCAAGCTCTATATCTTTAAACTTTGAAGTATTAGGCATATGCCCTATCGCAACAAAAACTCCGTCTATAGGCATTTCCTTAATCTCGTTCGTCTGATTATTTTTTATTTTGACGGCAGTTACATTTTGTTCTCCCAAAACCTCGGTTATTTCACTGTTGAAAAGAATTTTAATTTTGGGATTTTCCTTGACTCTTTTTTGCATTATGTCGGATGCGCGAAAAGAATCTTTGCGGTGAACAAGCGTAACAGAGGTGGCAAACTTTGTAAGAACCAAAGCCTCTTCCATAGCGCTGTCCCCTCCTCCTACAACGATTACATTTTTATCTCTAAAGAATGCGGCGTCGCAAGGAGCACAACTTGAGACCCCTCGCCCTATTTTTTCTTGCTCTCCCGGAACGCCGAGCCATTTCGTATCTGCACCCGTTGCTAAAATTACAGCTTTTGCCTCGTATGTCTTATCGGATACAGTAATTTTGAATGGTTTTGAGGAAAAATCAGCAGAAACAAAATCCTCGTCTAAAAACTCTGCGCCAAAATGCTCAGCCTGTTTCCTCATGTTCGCCATTAAGTCAGGCCCCTGAATACCTTCTGGAAAGCCGGGAAAGTTCTCAACTAGAGTTGTTAGCATTAATTGTCCGCCCCATTTCCCACCAGCAACAACAAGAGTCTTTAAATCTGCTCTTGTTGTATAAATCGCTGCCGTTAAACCTGCGGGACCGCTGCCTATTATTATTACGTCGTAAAGATTTTCCATAGTAGAAGCATGAGAAGCTTGTGAATTTTTTAGGAACGGATTAGCGGAAAATAGTTTATGAACAACACAAACTAAATCGCGCACGTACCTCTAAAAAATTTACAAGCGACCAAAGCGCTAATTCGCTAAAGCACTGTCAATTTCTCTTTTAAAATTGTCTTTACTTTGAGCACCAATCATGGTTTTTACAACTTTTCCGTCTTTAAAAATAAGAAGGCTTGGAATACTCATTATTCCGTACTGACCCGAAATTTGATTTTCATCCACGTTAAGCTTTCCAACTTTTAATTTGCCCCCGTATTCCGTCGCCAATTCTTCAACAATCGGTCCGACAATTCTGCAGGGAGCACACCACTCGGCCCAAAAATCCACCAAAACTGGGACTTTGGAATCCAAGACTTCTGTTTTAAAATTTTGATCTGTTAGTTTTAAGTCTGCCATATTCACCTCCCTACTTAAAATACAAAAAGAAACCCTTTAAGTCAACTCGTAGTTTTTTACCCAAATCTTAGAAGAGGTGAATAATTAAATTATTCAATAACATTAACAGGGCTACCATTTACAAAACTTTTTATATTTGCAATTGTTGTGTCTAAAATCTCTCTTACCGCCTCCCTGCTGTTAAAAGCATTATGCGGAGTTATAACAACATTGTCTTTTGTTAAGAGCACATGATTCAAGAGTTCTGTTTTAATATCAACCTGTTTTAAATATTCTGGTGATAAAAGCTCTGCTTCCTCACGAAGATGAGCTTCCTCCTCTAGAACATCAAGTCCTGCTGCAGATAGAATTCCTTTTTGCAACCCTTCGGCAATGGCCTGCGTTTCAACTAAAGCTCCTCTTGCTGTATTTATAAGAATTGCTCCTTTTTTAAACTTGTCTATATTACCGCTATTAATAATATGCTCTGTTTCTTTTGTGTGTGGGAGATGAAGCGTAACAACATCCGAATTTGCAAGGAGCTCATCAAGAAAGACATATTTAACGCCTAGTGATATGAGCTCATCATCCTGCTTTCTTGAAAAAGCTAAGATTTTCATTCCGAATGAGAGACCCAGCTTGCAAACATTTTTCCCGATATTGCCAGTTCCTATTACTCCAAGAGTCTTACCGTTTAAATCAAATCCTTCCAACCCTTCGCTTGAAAAGTCTCCTCTTCTTGCCTGCTCTACAGACGGAATTATTTTTCTTGAAATTGTAAGGATTAATGCAAATGTATGCTCGGCGACTGTATGCGCTCCATACGTCGGCACAGTTGCAACTTTTATACCTCTTTTTTTACACTCCTCTACATCTATATGATCATAGCCCATTGAACGGGTTGCAATAAATTTTAGCTTGGGAAGCTTATCTAATAGTGCGGAATTAACCTGCGTATATATAAATGTAGAAAGAATTTCAGTGTCTTGATATTTTGAAACAGTCTCGTCTTCTAAT
>JAKAEH010000002.1 GCA_021825955.1 bacterium
TCCTTCCGAAATCCTTGCCGCGGAGCTTATTCTTTTTCTATACTGTTCTACTTTTGACTCTTGTCCAATAAGACTTGCCTCTTCCTGAAAAACCAGACTTGCCTTTTCTGCCAGACCGAAGCTTAGTGCGGCAACGCGTGCCGATGTGTTAGACGTGCCAAGGTTATTTTTCTCAAATGATGATTTTACCAAGTATAAAGAATTTATACCTATAAAAGAGAATACTAGTGTTGAAATAAGAGGAAGCGACAAGAAAAACACTAAAAGCAGTAGTATTGTTGACAAATTTAATTTTTCCTTTATATTACTTCCCCTATACTTATATTGTTTTTGTGTTTTTATGTTTTCTACATTAAGGCTTGAAAAATCAATTTTATCAATTTTTTCTTCAATGTTGTATGAATCCTTAAGTAAATACTTTCCTTCAGGGGGTGGAATAAAATCTTCTTGTTTTGTTTTTATTTCTTTTACAAAATCTATTCTTAAATTTTCATTTTTCTTTTGAAATAAGCGTGCAAGATCTAAAAGACTAATTTTATTTCTTGGAAAAAGATAATACAGATTGTTTTTATTATCTTCTGAAAAAACAGCTTCCAAAATGCCGGTAATAACGTCGTCAAAAAATACAGGGCTTGTTTGTACTGTTCCGTTGCCAGGAATCTCCATTGTTCCGTTGACTTTTGCCTGATAAATAAATTTGTTTATATAAAAATTATGATTATATACAAAAGAAGCTGAAAATATATCTCCTATTAATATTGTTTTAATTTTTTTGTGTGAAGATGCTGGGTTATTTAAAAGAACGTCACTGGCTTTAGAAAGATTAGTTAAAAAAATCAGATCTGAATTGTCTTTTTTGGCTTTACTGATAAAAGACCCACGTGTGTTATCGGCAAATTCCAAATCGTCATCTATTACAAAAATGTGTGAATATATATTATCCGGTATTTTTGGAATTTTCTTTGCAAACGGCACGTGGATTATGTTTTCTTCCGAAGTTAGTTCTTTACGGCTTACGAAAACAATTATTGACTCTACTTTAAGCTCTTTTGCCAAAGCTTCCCCGATATCCCCTTTTTTGTCCACGATTAAAATCGGGTATTCGTGTTTTTTTTCAGTGGTAATAAGAGCAGGGTGGATCATTAAATATTATTTAAAATTGTCTATATTGCATTGTCTAGCGCAAGATTTACCATAAGGTCAGCTTTTTTATTTCTCTCCCTGGGTACGTGGTTGTAATAAACAGGTATACCAAGGTCAGCTTCTTTTTGCCTTATTTCAAATATAAAGTCCCTTATTCTGTCATTTTTTACTTTATAAAGACCAGTTATTTGGGAATATGCGAGCAAGGAATCCATGTAAAAATGTATTTCTTCCATTTGTACTTTTTCTTTATTTGATAAAAGCCAGGTAAATGCCTCAATAATCGCAGAGTATTCTGCAACATTGTTTGTTGCCTCTCCTATTTTTTTCCCAATTTTTGTAAGTTCACTATGGTTTCCGTCTTCTATATAAACGCCCAAAGCTGCAGGTCCCGGGTTTCCCCTTGAGCCGCCGTCGGTATAAACTGAAATTTTGGACATATTTATGCTCCCCTTTCGAGTAATTTTTATCCTAATGTTATTTTAGCATAGGGTAAGTCAATTAATTACCCCAATATGTCTTTATGTTTATAATTTATTTTTCTTGGAATAAATTGCGCCAAAAACAAGGACTGTTAATATTTGTCCCTGCTGAAGAGTCAGAAAATAATGATCAAAGCTTCCTAAAACAGTAATTGAAAGTAGTGCCAAAAATAAATATATATTTTTTAAGCGTACCACAATCACTAATGCTTTTATTAAAACGTACATTATGATAAAAAACACTATTATTCCCCCCTGGGAAAGAATAAGAAGAAAAATGTTATGAACAGGCTGGATAAAAAGAGTGTTTGTAAGATTAAAATAAAAATTGTTTATCCCAACCCCAAGTAACGGATTTTTTATTAACATATTAAAAGAACTTGTTGTTAACTCCTGTCTCTGGGCAAAAGACTGCTCATAAACTGTAGTTTCTGAAAACCTTTGCATTAATGTTGAGTCTTTAACAAAGATTAGGACAATGACAAATATTGATATAAGAATAAATGCCACATTTTTAATATTGGTTTTTCCTTTCTTATATTTTTTATACATCGAAATTGCAAATAAAATAATTAGGCAGATAAGCCAATAAACAATCGCTATTCTTGAAAGAGTAGAAAATAAAGATAAAGTTGCAAGTGCTGTAAGAATTATTAATACTACCTTTTCTTTCTTTGTAAATAAATTGAGTAGAAAGAGTGTAAATATAACTAAAAATCCAGCCAGTACGTTTGGGTGAGAAAACGTTGCGTAGGGCCTTAAGATTAGTTGCCCGTTAATCGAGGCATTAGCTATCCCAGGTGTAGACGAATTAAATGTTCTTTCGCCGAGAAAATATAATAATCCTCCCATAGACCCATTATTAAAAAGTTGAAAAAGTGACAATAAGGACTCATAAATTATTGGAATAGAAAAAGCAATAAAAAGATTTTTCTTGTTGAGGTTTTGGAAATTTTGAATAACATATATTGATAAAAATATCATCTCTGTTAGTTTTAAAAGTCCGTATAAACCAGCTGGTAGGTTTTTTGAAGACAATATTCCTAAGAATAAAAATACGTAGAATGTTAAAAACAAAAAAACATTTTTGCCTGTTTGTTTTTTAAAAAAATAAATTATCTTTTTTGAGGAGAGTAATAATATTATTAGTATTAAGATATCTGTAAAATAGAAGGTAGGGGACAGGTAATCAAGTCTTAAACCAAAAACAAAAGAAAAATTTGGCCAAAAGTGTTTACCAAGCTGGGTTGGTAAAAAAATAATGAGAAGGTAAAAAAGGGTCCTTGAAATTCTATCTGGGTTTAACAACCAAAACTCTTTCTTTCCCCTCGCCGCTAGATTCAGAAACAACTTCCTTATCATCTTGCAATAATAAGTGAATTACTCTTCTTTCCCAAGACTTAAGGTCTGATAAATAAACTTCTTTTTTCTCGGATAAGGCCCTTTCTTTGGCATCCAGCGCTATTTTCTCAAGCCATTCTTCCCTGTTTTTTTTATATTCTCCTACCTCAATCGAAACTCTTTTAAACCCACCTGATTCTTTTGCCAATATCAATGCAAGGATAAGTTGTAATGCCTCAAGTGTTTCCCCATGATAGCCTATTACAATGCCTGTGTCTTCTGTGTCCAAAGATAAAGATATCGCTTCATCATCTTCTGCAATTTCAAACTTCGTGTTTAAGCCGAGTAGATCAAAAAACTTCTTTATTGTTTTTTCCGAATTTTTACTTTTTGCCATATATTTTATCTGTCCATTCTTTAAGTCCGCCAAGACCTGAGATTAAATACTGCTGTATGATACCAAAAATTGTGAACGTGTTCCAGTATAAAGAAAGGCCTATTGGAAAAGTGTAGGAAAAAAATCCAATCATAATCGGAAATATGTAAAGAGATTGCTTTTGAAAAGCAGTAGCAAAATCATCTGATTTTTTATTGTCTTTCCCTTTTTCTTCTTTTTTAACAGGGGTTGTTATAAGCATTTTTGATTGTATAAACTGAAAAGCTCCTGTTAGAAAGGGGACTAAAAGAATTAGAGGACCAATTGTAGATATAAGATGTGAAGGGTTTTGCCCAAGAGGAATGCCGAAAAAATTTGTGTCCCATATTTTTGAGATTTTCAAAAAATCAAAGTATGCAATTTTATTAACCTCAACTACTGTCCCTGCACCAAGATTAATAATTTTCATAAGAACCGAATACAAGCCCCAGAT
Source organism: bacterium (assembly GCA_021825955.1). Next base: position 3,836 of record JAKAEH010000002.1, read on the forward strand.
TACGGGAAGCTGAACAAGAACAGGCAAACACCCTGCTGCAGGATTGACTCCGTGTTCTTTATAAAGCCTCATTGTTTCTGCCTGCAAAGTTTTTGCGTCGTTTTTATGTTTTTCTTTTAGGTTTTTTAAGTGGGGGTTTAAGTCCTGCATTTTTTTAGATGCTCTTATTTGTGCACCGGTTAGGGGGTAAAGCAGTAACCTAATAATTATAGTAAGAACAATTATTGAAAAACCCAAGGCAAAAGGAAGATTGATTAGAGAAAGTCCATGATAGATAAACAATAAAATATTTATTATCGGGTAAACAATAAGGGTGTCAAAAATGTTCATGCAACCCCTCCTTTATAAAAAGGCTGACACTTAAGAAGTCTTGTTACTGAGAGCTTAACCCCTTTAAAAACTCCGTAATTTAAAATAGATTCTTTCGCATAATACGAACACGTTTGTTCAAAACGGCAGGCGGGGTTTAACCCAAAAATATTTTTTAAACTTACGTATAATATCTTTTGGTAAAAAGTGATTCCTAAAATTAATGCTTTTTTCATTTTATAATTCTTGCTTTTTTAAATACGTTTAGCAGGTCCTGCTCCGCCTCTTTTCTTAATTTTTGGTTCAATGTTTTTTTTGAAACTATTATTATGTCTTTTCCTTTTGCAATATCTTTTATGTTTTCCCTTATAATCTCCCTTATTATTCTTTTTGTCTTGTTTCTCAAAACTGCTTTTTTTGATGTTTTTTTTGAAACTACAATACCAAACCTTGTTTCTTTTTCTTTGTTTCCCGAAATCCTAATATTAAAATTAGGCGAAGCAAAAAATTTGCTTTGCCCTTTTTTATTAATCTTTGCAAGACGATTTTGTCTTTTTAACATTAACCTAAACAGTCAATTGTTTTCTTTTTGCTGTTCTTCTGTTTCTAAGGGTCTTTTGACCACCATGAGATTTTGATCTTTTTAAAAATCCATGCTTTTTTGCTCTTTTGCCTTTTTTAAGTTTTACAAATTTTTCCATAGAAATAGAGTATACCAGAATAGTAATGTTTTTTAAAGACTGTGCCTGCTAATAAAAAAAGATATGGTTTTATCTATTTTACCCGTCTTGACAAAAAGTTATCCACATTATTAAACTGCAATACCGCTATTATGCAAGAATACAAAGAACTTTGGAATAAAATTTTAACAGACGTTGAGCTTGGTGTATCAAGGGCAAATTTTTTGACACTTTTTAAAAGAACACAGCTTGTTTCTTTGGAAGAAGATGTACTAACAATTGCCGCTCCATCTGCAATGATTATCGATCTTTTGCAAAGAAGATTTTACGATGTTATCAAATCTTCTGCCGACAAGCATGTTGGGAAAAACACAAAAATAATTTTTGTACCAAAAACAATTATAGATATTGTTGAAGAAAAAGAAGAAAAACACGGACCCTTATTTGAAACACAAAACGAAGTAAAAATAACAGTCGGACACCTACCAAGAGTAAGAGCAGATTATACGTTTGAAAACATGGCTGTATCTACCAGTAACCAACTGGCGTTTGTAAGCGCTTCTACTGTTGCTAAAAAACCGGGCGTTGCCTATAACCCTCTTTTTATATACGGTCCAACCGGTGTTGGGAAAACCCACTTGATGCAGGCGATTGCAAACGAAGTTTATGGTAAAGATCCAAACAAAAAAATTCTTTATACAACAAGCGAGGAGTTTACCAATGAAGTTGTAGAGGCAATAAGAACCAACAACACTTCCAATATGAAGAAAAAATTCAGAAACCTAAGCCTTTTAATAATAGACGACATCCAGTTTATTGCGGGGAAAGAAAGGGTTCAAGAAGAACTCTTTCACACATTCAATAGCCTTGTTGATAATGGCGCCCAAATTGTTCTTTCATCAGATAGACCACCTGCAGAAATAAAACAGGTTGAAAAAAGATTAATCTCCAGGTTTTCCGGAGGATTAACCGTTGACATAGATTCCCCAGACTTTGAACTAAGAACCGCAATCCTTTTAATAAAGGCAAAAAAATACGGGGTGGGTTTAAGTATTGATATTGCAAAGTTAATTGCCCAGAAAGCCCAGGATGCAAGGGGGCTTGAGGGAATACTTTTAAGAATTGTCACACAAGCCCAGGCAAAAGACGGAGAAATAACCGAAGAGCTGGTTTCCTCTGTCCTTTCTTTAAACAAGGAAGAAAAATTAAACAGTTTTCATCCGGACGAACTTATAAAAAATGTGTGTTTTTTCTACAAAGTAAAGTCAACCCAGTTAAAAAGCTCTAAAAGAGATGCATTTTTGGTAAGACCCAGACAGGTGGCAATGTTTCTTTTGAAAAAAGAATTGGGGTTAACTTTTGTCGAAATTGGTCATTTACTCGGAGGAAGGGACCATACAACAATCATGCATGGTGTGGAAAAAATTGAAACGCTTCTTAAAAAATCCCAAATTTCTGAGGATATCTTAAAAATTTCAAGACTTAATGTTGACAGTAATGTGGAATATTAACTCTTATTATAATATCAACTTTTTCTCCACTTTTTTATCAACATGTTTTCCACATTTTTACAAAGCTAACTTATTGCTTTTTTCCACTTTTCCATATAAACTACTACAACTACAAATAGTATTCACATATGAAAATATCTTTTTTATCAGGTAACCTGCAAAAAAAACTTATCTTTTTAAACCACGCTGTTTCAATAAGAGGACAGCTTCCTATACTTTCTAACTTTCTTCTGGAAGCAAAAAAAGGGAAACTTTTAATTAGCGCAACGGATTTAGAAATTGGAATAACGTCTTCTATTTCGGTAAACGTAGAAAAAGAGGGAAGCGTAACAATTCCTGCAAAAAATTTTTCAGACCTTATATCAAATCTGGGAGACCAAAAAATAACCCTGAGTTTAGAAGAAGAAACACTTAGGTTAACCGGAGAGAAAATAAAAGCGTCTTTTCAAACAATGCCGCCCGAAGACTTCCCAAAACTTTACGAAGAAAAAGGTGAGGAATTTATAACCATAAAAAAATCTCAAATAGAAGAATACATAACAAGAGTTGTTTTCTCCGCAGCCCAGGAAAGTTCAAGACCAGCACTGTCAGGGGTACTATTGGACAAAGAAAAAAACGAGGTTGTATTAATAGCAACGGATGGATATAGGCTTTCTCTCCAAAGAAACGTTTTCAAGACAAAGGAGGAGCTTAAAAAGCCCCTTGTTATTCCAAGTAGAATAATAAAGGAACTGCTGCTGTTTAAAGAAGACGATGACATTTTAAAAATCTATGTATCGGAAAAAAACAACCAGGTCCTTATTACACTTGGGGAAACAACACTGGTCGGAAGGTTAATAGAGGGGGAATATCCCGAGTATCAGAAAATAATTCCAACGGATTTTAGTACAAAAGTTAGTTTTATAAAAGAAGATCTTTTAAATGCGATAAAAATATGCTCTGTTTTTGCAAGGGAAACGGCAAACATAATAAAACTTACGATAGAAAAAAACAAAATTATAGTTTCTGCAAACTCTCCGTCGGTAGGGGAGGACGCAGTTGAGGTAGAAGCCAAAACTACTGGTGAAGAAAACGAAATTGCATTTAACGCAAAATATGTATTGGATTTACTTACCGCACTACAAAAAGAGGATTTGATTTTTGAAATGACAGGACCTTTAAATCCGGGGGTATTTAAAATTAAAGAAGACAACTCTTTTCTTCACCTTATAATGCCAATTAGGGTGCAGGGGTAACACTATTGTTTGTTATAACCAGGTTTTCGATCCAAGACCTATCATCAACCCCATTTTGTTTTAGAAAAGCATCAAACTCATTATTCCCACCAGTAGAATCTCTGGGGCTTATGTATAAGACAAATTGGCTGGTGTTAAGTATATAGTAAAGAGAAAAATTTTTTCCAGAATATGGTAATTTTTCTATCAAATCTCCAACCAAATAAGAACGCCTGCTTTGCTCTGTGTCCTCAGGGGTATTTTTGACACCCGGGAAAGCGCCCTCAATAGGGGATGTTGGCAAAGGGGTTTGGGGAGAAGGATGATTGCCTCCATTACTGCTTACAAAAACAATAAGCATGAACATAACAAGAATGAACAAAAAAAGAAGAGAAACAAGAATAATCTTTTTTTTCATATTTTAATTATATCAATTTCTTAAACAAGAATTTTTTATGACAGGGTAAGCATTAAACCAATTATAAATAGGTCTTCCTCCAGTGGAGAAAACATTAAAGTGCCTTACCGTAAATTCCTCGTCCGATGAGCACCATGTTGGATCGTAAACGGTTGCGTTTCCACTTGTGTCAATGTCTGTAATTACAAAAGCGTGGGCACCATGTTTGTTTTGACTCCTATTATACCTAATATCAGCAGCGGCAATAATAATATACCCAGCATCAATCAGGCTTTTCGCCCGAGCAGCCTTAAAAGGCATTCCTTGGACTACCAGGGTTTGGCCAATGGTATAACCCTGAGTCCTAACCCACGAAGAAAAATCTCTATTAAAACCAGATCCGCCACAAAGACACCCCGCTCCTCCATTTACCAAAGCTGTGTTTCTTGGATTCCATTCAGTGTCGCCAAAGCTTGCGAGAACCATTGCAACCGAAGTCGGTGTGCAGCCATTACTAACTATATCACAGGTTGTTATTCCATTACAGTTGTTGTTATAGCACGTCCCATCTCTGTAATGTATGACATTGCAGTTTGAGTATTTACGACGGTCATATTGGCAATAAAACTTTAGTTGTTTTGTGCATGGAGACGGAGGAGTACAACAAAGGGGACGCGCTGGGTCATCTTTGCATCCGGCGGTATTTTTATTTGTTCCCAAGGGACATTCTTCCCCAGAGTAACAGACTCCTCCTATGTCACCGCATTCTAAGTCAGCGTTTGAAATACAACAAACATCGGTTGCGGCTCCTGAACTACATGATAAAGAAGGATCAACTGTTCCCGGTGACGCGCAAGCGCTTGCGGGACCACAAGTACCACCTGAGTTTTCGCAACTATTATTCTTGGGCGCACCAATAAGAATAACTATTATAATTATAAAAATGATAAGAAACAATAAAAAAATGCCTCCCGCTGTTATTATGGCCCCCGATGAGGAGGAGCTGGCTGTGGCAGCGCCCGCTTGAGCCAAAGATACACCTGTTCTTACGGCAGTAGCAGCGGTTCTTGTTCTCTTATAAGCTTTGTAGTCCTTTTTTAAGTTTTTATACTTATTTTGTAAATCCCGAGCATTATTTATTATATCGTTGACTCTGTCAACGGAACTTTTTTGTTGCTGATCGTTTTCTTGGCTTCTGTCCATAAGTTAATAATACCAAATTTAATCCATGATTATTTTAGGTTTATCTTTTAATTCAGGTTTTGGATCAGGGAGTTCGACTTTTGCAGGAGGTTTTTCTTCCGTTTGTTTTACTTTTTCTTCAATTGCTTTTTTTTCTGCCTCCACTTCTTCTTTTGCCTGTTTTTTTATCTCCTCCATTTCCTCCGGGTTTGATGTTATTATCTTGTGCTCAAAAGGTGCAGCAATTACCTGCATAGAAACATGGCTTTGTCCTGCAAAAAACAATCCCTCTCCGGGATTTGCGGACAAGAGAAGCTGTTTTTCCCCCGCGGTTAAATAAAAAATTTCTGCAACAAGATCAATTTCAGTCGGGCTTTGTTTTAAAAGCATTTGGATTGACGAGTTGGACAAAACTGCTTTGCCGTAGTCTGTTGACAAGAAATCTTCAACATCCTGTGTTGCCGTAGAGAGTGCAAGATAGTATTTTCTTGCTCTTTTGGCAACGCCATAGACAAAAGATGCGGAGTCTTCATATTTCATCATATACCAGGCTTCGTCTAAGACTAACAGTCTTTTTTTAAGGGTTTTTTTAACCTTAGTCCAAACAAAATCTAAAATTACATGCATGGCAATTGGTCTTAATTCTTCTTCCAGGCTTTTTATATTAAATACGGTAAAAGGATTTTTAATGTCAAAATTAGACTGCTGATTAAATATCCCAATTAAACTTCCTTTAATAAACTTTTCAAGACCCAATGCAAGTTCTTTAGAGGTTTGATCTTCCATGCCAATGAGTACTTTGTACAGGTCCTCCATTAAGGGGGGGGTATTTTTTTGAGTCTCAGGGTCTGTGGTAATTCCTTTTTGTCTATATGTTTCCATTAATGCCCTGTCTAAAACAGCATCATGCTCTGCATCAAGATTTCCTAAAAATATTTTCAAAAGTCCATGCAAAGAGAGTATTTTCAGTCCTAATTCATTTTCCCCTTCTTCATAAATTCCCGAAAGATCAAAAGGGTTAATTTTTATAGGAGAGCTTGCAGAAAAAGTTACTTCTTCTCCCCCCATAGTTTTTGTTAATTCACTGTATTCGCCTTCGGGGTCAATAATTATTACTTCTGTGCCAAACATAAGCTGACGCATTGCCTCAAGCTTAACCAAGTAAGATTTCCCTGCTCCGGATTTACCAAAAATCACTTCGTTTGCATTTTCCAAAGAAAACCTGTCGAAAATAATTAAAGAACCGTTTTGCTGGTTTATTCCATACATAACCCCCTTGTCTTGGGCAAGCATGGCTGAAGTAAAAGGAAAAGTTGAGGCAAGAGACGTAGAGTCCATATTCCTTGTCATAAAAAGTTTGTCTTGGCCGATTGGAATAGTTGATTTAAAACCCGCTTCCATCTGAAGAGTTGCAAGCTGGGGCTCAACAAGAATTGAATTTAGGGTAGTTTTCAGTCTTTTATATGCTTGGGTTAGTTCCTCAAGGTTTTCGGAAAAGATTGTAGCATACAGGCTAAACTGAAAAAACCTTTCCATTCCCTTTGCGAGTTCTTCCTGAACGGACAAAGCGTCTTCCAAGGATGCCCTTACTTTAGGATCAATTACCAAACCTTCTTCAGCCTGAGACGTAATGGTTGCGTCCATTTCTGCAATTTTCCTTCTTAAATCCGATAAAATGTCTGCAGACGACGTAGGATATATAAACATAGAGACGTTCATGGAGTGATCAAACTCAATAAGAGGCTCAAGCCAGTTGGGAGATACAAACCTTGGATACCCGTTGACAAATAATGTTTTATAGTATTTGTTGCCTACCCTAATATGGTTAAAATCAACCTCTATGGATGGAGGAGCGATTACGTCAGGGATTGAAATTTTATTTTTCTGCTCCTCTTTTTTCCTTGCCTCCTCTTCGGGTGTATTTATAATAATTTTTTTCTTGTCAAACATTTTCCTGCTCCTTTACAACAGTTTGTTGGCTTAACGGCGCTTCAGTACCGTTTTTTTCAGGAATTAAGCTGGCGTCGTTAAATAATTCGTAAAAAAGCTTAATCAGCGCTTCTTTTTCCATTATTTCAGCTCTTAGATTAAGTCTTTTAATTTGGGTTAATAGGCTTTCAGCTTTTGAATGAAGAGCTGTTTTGGCACCAATCAAAAAAAGGCTTTGGCTTGAGCTTACGCCAACCTGTTCCTTAGCGCCGACAAGACCTTTTTCCAAAGAAGAATAAGGAATAATCATAAAGAATTTCTTATCTAAAATTGTATTTACCCTAACAAGTTCTGCTACAAAATCTTTGTATAAACCAATTTGATTTGCAAGAAGCTGATTTTTTGAATTTGTTTTTTCTTTTTCCAGAAGATCAAGATAATTAGCAATATTAAGTTTTTTGCTTCTAATTACTATTTGAACAGGAAAAGAAAGTGAATTAAGAAGGGCTGCATAAGAATATATTTTTACATCTTGTTCCTCTGCGGATAAAAGACCAAAATTTGCCGCTTCGATTTCAATTACCAAACAAGCACCTCCGCCCCTTAGGATAATGATATCATCGACAATATCCTCTATTTCTATGAACTTCTGTGTTGAATTGATATTTTTTTGGGCAGAGTTTGCCATTTTAATTAAACAAAGACCTCCTCAGTTCTTCCCTTTTGTCTACGGAAATTACCTCTATCGGTAAAAGAACTTCCCCCTTTGCTTCAAAGGCTACAGTGTCAAAACGATTTTGTTCTCTTGGATCTTCAAACTCTATAGTGTACGCGCCGTTAGCAAGAGGAGTTGCGGAAGCAAACTGACCCAGAGCGTTTGTTTTAAAAGCTCTTACGGCGTTTCCCTGTTGGTCCTTAACCTCAACGAGTATGTTTGACAAAGGATTTCCGCGTGGGTCTTTTACAATCCCCGATATAATATTTGGAAATTCGGAAGTGGAGGGAAGCCCGACGCTTTTAGTCATGTTTTGAGGAACCGTTCTTACAAACTTAGTTTCTTTTAAAGCTTCCTGGCTTACCGTAGAAGGGGAGTATACTTTTTCCCCTTGGTTTTCCACTGTTTTTTGCAAATTCATAAGCTTTGTTTCTAGTTGTTCTTTTTGAAAAAGAAGGTCATTCAGGTTTTTTTGAAGCTCTAATACTTTTTGATGGGCTTGTAAATATTCCTGTGAGTCAACTTTAGTTTGGGATGCTTCTTTTGTCTTTGCCTCTTGAAGCTCTTTTTGCAAAAGTGCAGCAGTTTTTTTGAGATCTTCGTTTTGATTAACAGCATCTGGAGCAGGCGTTGTCTTGGGTTGAGGTGTGACCTGGGGTTGCTGGCTTTGTTGGGGCACGCTTTTATTAGCATACGCATGTTCGGCAACATAACTTGGGGAAGTTTGATTAGTGGCTACTTGGTTGTATTCACTTAGGCTTTGAAAAAAGACCATTTCTTTTTTGTCAAGAGTATTACCCCCCTTTGGAAGGTTTTCTAAAAATTCACGAAGTTGTTTTTCAGACATTTCGGCTATTGAAAGCCTCTTTTTATTAAATTCGCTAATCTTACTCTTATCTCCACCAGGGATTACTTCCCTAGGTTTTAAGTAAATAAATTGAGTTGGAGAAAAGATGGCTTTAAAGTAATTGACAATCATAGCATCAAGCGGTCTTCCCTGTATTGGTAAAAAGGCGAATGCAGCGCCTAGTCCGGCAAAGGCCAAAGCAAGAGGGATTTTAACTAAAAAAAACAATGGTAAAATATATAAAACCCAGGCAATAATAACCCCTCCTGCAACATAGGCAAACTGTTTTATGGTCATACTGCCTATCAGCTTGAATTGAAATCCCGTAATGTCTTGCGGTATTGGATGATCCATTTTTAATTAGCGTATAAAATTAGGTTATTAGTACGCCACAATTACTCCTTCCCTTTGTTTATAAATTAACTCGTTCGGATTAGTTCTCATATCTATGATTAACTGTGTCCAAATAGTAAGTAATGCCTACTATATAATATTATTAACCGTGAAAAATCTGCTTTCAAGATTATCAAACTAGGTCAAAAAAGATTAACCTTAGCCTGAGTTGTGAAAATTATTTTTCAATTAGCCTCGTTTATCAAGTAGATAAAAAGAAGAAACAATGTTTGGGATAAAAATATATTTTCCGAAGTACAAGATGTCAAATTTTAAAAATTTCCACCACCCGTTGTTCATGGTTGGCAGCTTTGAAAAGTTGGAAGAGTAGAAGTGCTAATCTTAGATAAACAAGCTACCCCGGTAACTTTTGCGATAAAATTAAGAAGGAAGAATGATAAAAATATTAAAACTAATCCTAAGACTGTAAAAGAAATTATTTTCCTAGCCAATACTACTGCTTTTGGATCTCCACCCGATGTTATTAATCTAATTCCACCAATAATTATGAAAATAACAGCTACTGCTCCGGCAAGCAATAATCCGTAATATATCAAGTTTGCAAGTAAGGGAAATATGCAGTCCAGTGTCCAAACTGCGTTTGCTCCTGACCCACAACTAAAAGTTGTTCCTGGACCCCCGAATTCTCCTCCATAAGAAGGGGGTTTTGGTCCTGTGCCCGGTGTTTGTTTACAGCAGACTTTGTTGATATCCGTACATCTGCCATCTACAGGTGTATATCCTATCCCACAAAGTCCTCCTCCAACGTAACCTTTTGTCTTACACGCTGCTCCATCTCCAAGCGAGTCACATTCAGGAGTTAGTTTACAACAAATTTGTTGAGTGTTTTCACAAGTTCCATTTACAGGTGTATAGTGAATAGGGGCAACGGGGCACCCCCCTATTCCTCCTACTCTATCTATGCAGCTTGCCGGGGCTGCGCAGGTTGGAGTTAGTTTACAACAAATTTGTTGAGTGTTTTCACAAGTTCCATTTACAGGTGTATAGTGAATAGGGGCAACGGGGCACCCCCCTATTCCTCCTACTCTATCTATGCAGCTTGCCGGGGCTGCGC
>JAKAEH010000168.1 GCA_021825955.1 bacterium
TTTTGAATGTCCTCTTTTTTGGGAACTTGATTTGCAAAAGCGTGGGCTGGCATTGCCTGAGGGGGGGGAGGGGAAGAAGCATGATTGTTGGAATATATATTGGCTAGAGATTCGAAAAATACCATTTCTTTTTGATCAAGTTCGTTTTTTTGTCTTTTTGGCAAGGAATTTAAATAGGCTTTTAGATCTTCTCCCGAAAGGTTTTGTGCCCTAGATTGGTTTTGGGCTACCGGCATAATATTTTTTTGAACAGGAATCCATAAATGCCCACCTGTTTTTTGATAGATAAATTGAGTTGGAGAAAAAATCGCTTTAGCAAAATTTGAAATCATCAGATCCATCGGTCTTCCTTCAATCGGCAGAAACGCAAAACCAACGCCTGCAAAAATGCTTAAGCCAGCCAGCGGGAGCTTAATAAAAACGGCAATGGGCAGGATAAATAAAATCCAGCCGATAACAACGCCCGCCCCAAGGTAGGCGAACTGCTTTACTGTCATGTCTCCGATTAGCTTAAACTGAAAGCCTGTGATGTCTTGTGGTATAGGATGATTTTCCATAGGTACAATAACTAACAATTAATATTATTTACCGTGAAAAATTACGTTGCAAGATTATCAAACTAGGTCAAAAAATATTAATTTAGAGGCTTTCTGTGAAAATTATTGGCAATTGGTAAAGCCAAATTCTTTTATGCAGTTTACTCCGGTAACCCCGGCAATGATATTTACGATTGCAAAAGAAAAGAGAATTACTAAAAGTCCGATTATCGCCCAGGTTGCAGTTTGTCTTGCTCCCTGAACCTGCTTTGGATCTCCGCCCGAAGTGATGAACTTAATTCCGGCAAAAATAATAAGAAAAACTGTTGCGCTGCCTGCCAAAATCAACGCCCAATTAATGATGTTACTGAAAATAATCGGAAGACAGCTTAGTGTTGCAGCGCTGTTAGGGTCATTTGGATCTGATAAACATGAACTCCAATCTTTAGCCAAAGCAGGAGACGCAAAGGCAAGATAATAAAAGCCAAACGCTAAAATAGCTCCTAAGCTCTTTTTCATTAATCTAAGCGTAGCAAAGTAAAATAAAAAAAACAAGCGATTGGTTGCGGGCTGGGGCTTAATTAGAAAGCTGTAGGAAGTTTAAGCGATTGTATGCTAAAGTCTTTAATAAAGAACCCTGCAACTATGTTAATAACAAAGAAAGCAAGGAAAACAATGACTAATCCAACAATTGCTGCAACAATATGATTTCTGGCAGACTCAACGCCGGATTTGTCTCCGCCTGACGTAATCCATTTGATACCGCCCCAGATTAAAAATCCCAAGGCAATAAGAACGGCTATAATAAAAAGTAATGTTACTACGCTTCCAATAAATGGACCAAATTTGCTCGCGTCAAACGCGCAAAGGGCATTAAATCCTACGCCTCCTCCTGAAGGGCATGGATTTACCGCTACTTCTCCAGCTGCTGCTGGTGTCGGAGCTGCAAAAGTAATGGCTGAGGAAAAAAGTAGTAAGCTTACGGATCCAGCCATTGACGATAAAGCCTTTTTCATAATCTAAGTTAATGCTACGATTATTTTTTTTGTTTGTCAAGTGGGTAAAGTGAAGCTAAAAAAGTTTAACTCCCAAGAATGTTCCGACTGCGCTTACAATAAAAAACGCCAAGAAGGAAACGATAAGTCCGACAATGGCAAAAGTAATTCTTAATCTGGCCTGTTGGATTTTTTGCTTGTCTCCGCCTGACGTAGTCCACTGAATACCGCCCCAGATTAAAAAGGTTAGTGCTAGTAAAACTACTCCAATCAATAAAAGAGTAGTTCCGTACTGAATAATTTTTTGCAGAATATCGCTCCCTCCGCTTGGCGCATTGCCCGGAACGGGTATCGCTGATCCATTAATTGATAAAGCTAGTTGTTTCATGATTTATGGTTTTGGGGTGCCAAAAGAATCCCCGGATCCGTGTCCTAGTCCAAAACTGGGTATATTTAAGATGTCATAGCCGATTATTTGTAAGATTACCAGAGAAAAGATTATAAACAAAAGACCAACAATAGCGGCGATGAGTTGCTCTCTCGCCCCCTTAAGAGCTTCGGGATTGCCTTGGGAGGCAAGTATTCTGTAGCCGGAAACAATAATTAGGAGCATTGCAATACCGCCCGATAAACTAAGCACAACAGAAAAAATGGATTTGATTAGATCTAAGGGAGTAGTTCCGATTGAAATGTTAAGACCAGTGCCTACCTTAAGACAACGGCTATCTTTGTCCCAAGATAAGCAGGGGACAGGAGCTGTTGGCGCTGCGCTCTTTATACAGGCGTATCCTGTAATACTTATGGGGGCTGTGCTACAATAAAATCCCGAAGGACACGTAGGGTTATCAAGCGTACAGGCTTGATAAAATGTAGGATTATCATTGCTATCAAAATTTGGATTGTTTATTCCTTTGCAACAACGTACTCCCGGTCTATCTTTTCCGCAGCTAGCAGTTGTTACTTCTTCTTGGTCCGAACGGCAACTGCCAATTTCACATGATTGCCTTGGTGTTAGTTGACAATCATTGGAGCTAACTGCATCCGGTGAACAACAGTAATGTTGAAATGTTACATAGGGATTTTTAGGATCAACACAAGGGCCTGTGCCTCTATCTGCGGGCCTAGCTGGATCATTACAGACTTTTGTTTGTCCGTACGTTGGGTTCGTACATATACAATCAGCGCTAGCTTTACTTGTAGAAAAGCTGAAAAAAGCAATTATTATAATAAAGATAAAAAATAATATTTTCTTCACAATTTTATCGTACTCTAAAAATTAAATAAATTGCAAGTATTACGGAGAAAATTTCAGACCCCTACCCTTTATTGTGATAATATGTTCGGGGCTATTTGGATTTGCTTCTATTTTTTTCCTAAGCCTAAAAATAAGTTGGTCCAACGCTTGTTCGGTTACGCCTGCAGTTGACTGT
>JAKAEH010000169.1 GCA_021825955.1 bacterium
CTTTCTGTTTTTACCGGAACAAAAAGAAGAGCTGAATTTATCGGTACGCTTTCCTCCGGCGCTTTGCTATATGATGATTATGCTCATCATCCAACCGAAATCAAGAAAACCCTAGCCGCATTTAGAAAAATATATCCGAACAAAAAAATTGTTACAATTTTCCAGCCACATACTTATTCACGAACAAAAAAATTGTTTGAACAATTTGTTGGTTCGTTTCAGTCATCTGACACTGTTGTTCTAACGGATATATTTTCTTCTTCACGAGAAGAAAAAGATAATTCGGTTTCTTCAAAGCTTCTTTCCGAAGAGATATCTAAGACCCATAAGGACGTTATCTATTTTCCCGGCCTTGAAGATGTGGTAAAATATGTTTCTCAAAAATCATTCGGTAAGGAATTTGTCATAATTACGATGGGTGCAGGAGACGTCTATAAAATAGGGAAGAATTTATTGGCAGAATAAATTATGGAAAAGTTTGTCATAAAAGGAGGAAAACAATTAAAAGGAGCCGTATCAGTTTTTGGCTCCAAAAACGTTGCGCTTAAGGTGTTTGTAGCGGCGTGTTTAACCGACGAGGAAGTTGTTATTGAAAATGTTCCGCTCATATCAGATCTTTTTATAATGGGGGACATTATAGAGCATCTTGGCGGCAGCGTAAGGTTTGACGGACATACTGCATATATAAAAATAAAAGACATTATTAGCGACAAGATATCTCTGGAGAAAGCCGCGGAAATAAGAACTTCCTATATGTTTTTAGCTCCGCTTTTGGCAAGAAAAGGAAAGGCGATTATTCCCAATCCCGGAGGATGCCGCATAGGAGCAAGACCGATTGACAGAGTGATCTCCGGTCTTAAAAAGATGGGTGTAAAAATAGACTACGACAGCAAAGACGGTTACTTCCATAGTTCTTCTCCTAAAGGAATGGTAGGAGCATCATATAAATTTTCAAAGAATACACATACAGGTACGGAAACAATGATACTTGCGTCTGTTCTTGCAAAAGGAAAGACAGTTCTTGAAAACGCGGCGCAGGAGCCGGAAGTTGACGAATTAATAGCTTTTCTTAATTCCATGGGAGCTGATATTAAAAGAGGATCGCAGAGAAAAATTGTTATAAAAGGGGTAGAGAGATTAAAAGGAGTAAGGTTTAAGATAAGTCCTGACAGAAACGAAGTTGTAACATTCGCAGTTGCAGGAATAATTACGGAAGGAGATATTTTTGTCAGAGATATAAAGCCAAACGGTTTAACAGAATTCTTAGAGATCTTAAAACAATGCGGCGGGGGCTATCAGATTAAAAATGACGGCATAAGATTTTTCTATAAAAAACCTTTATCGGCTTCAGACGTAACGACTTCATTTTATCCCGGCTTTATGACCGACTGGCAGGGGCCATGGGCGATTCTTATGACTAAAGCAAACGGAACATCAACAATTCATGAAACTGTTTACGAAAACAGGTTTACGTATGTAGAAGAGCTCAAAAAAATGGGAGCGGTTATAGACTTTTACGATCCTAAGGTTATAGATCCTGACAAAGTTTATAATTTCAATACAAATGATGATGACGGCAACAAGTTTCATGCAATCAAAATTCACGGGCCCGCAGGTCTTCATAACGGCATCGTGGATATTTACGATTTGAGGGCCGGAGCAACTCTTGTTTTGGCCGCTTTGGCTGCAAAAGGAGAAAGTGTTTTGTTCGGGATAGAGCATCTGGATAGAGGCTACGAAAAACTTGAAAAGAGACTGTCAGAACTGGGAGCTGATATAAAAAGAGTATTGGAATGACCTCGGAATTTATTGAATCTACCACTCAATAGTAATATAATGTATCAATATGGCTCAGCTTTTAGGCTTTAGTCTGCTTTCTTTGTTCATAACAGCTATATTAATCGTTCCTTTTATTGATTTTTTGTATAAAATCAAACTGCGAAGACAAAAACAAAGTACAGTAGATATTTTTAACAAACCGACCCCTTTATTTGATAAATTTAACGGATGGAAAGTCGGCACGCCTTTCGGAGGCGGGCTATTAATTATCGTAGTCTGTTCCACGCTTTTTCTTTGGTCATTCGGAATTTTAAATATAAAAATAAATTTTTGGGAACTTTTTGTAATCCTTTTTACCTTTATAAGCTTTGGTTTGTTAGGGCTTTACGACGATGCTAAGAAACTTGTAAACGGAAATAAGACTATCCCATTCTTCGGACTTAGATTCAGGTATAAATTTCTTCTGCAATGGATTCTTGCTCTTGTCCCTGCAACGATACTTTCGGTAAAACTAGGATACAGTTTTCTTTTTATAAGAGGAATAGGTCTTACCGATATAGGATATTTATACATTCCTTTTGCTGCTTTTGTCATTGTTTCATTTACCAATGCTTTCAACATAGCCGATGGGCTTGACGGCCTTTCCCCCGGCCTGTTGTTAATATGTCTGGTTTCTTTTTTGACAATTTCTTATTCCAATGTCGATCAGGGTCTGGGAGTTTTCATCGCCATTTTAATGGGAAGCGTTGCGGCATTTTTGTACTTTAATATTTATAAAGCCAGAATCTGGCTGGGTGATGTTGGCTCTATGTCTTTGGGAGCGTCTCTTGCAATAGTAGGGCTTTTAACGGGGAAAATTTTAGCTCTAGCCGTAATCGGAGGAGTTTTTGTTTTGGAAGTAGGATCGTCGCTTATTCAAATACTCGGGAAAAAAATATTAAAGAAAAAAATTTTTCCCGTTGCGCCTATCCATCTGTACTTTCAGAAAAGAGGATGGGAAGAGCCTAAGATTGTTATGAGAGCTTGGCTAATGGGAGTAGTTTTTGCAATTTTAGGTCTTTACCTCGCTTTCATAAAGTAATGAAAAGAACAGACTTATTCCTGCTCATCTCAGTCTTATTTCTTACGTTTTTTGGTCTTCTAATGATTTAC
>JAKAEH010000170.1 GCA_021825955.1 bacterium
GATTTTCAAATCGTAACAAACGCTTCAAAAGGATTTCCCTGATCATCCTTATTAAGAGTTATAAATGCATCTCCCAAAGGAGTCTGTGTCTTGTAGGTAAGGCCAAACATCACTGTCGGGCGCTTGCTTATTGCATGAGCCGGTTTTGGAACTTCGGCTTTTTCCTCTTTTTTCGGCTCGGTTCTTTCTAAAACTCCTTGTCGGGAACCTTCCCTCATATATGCAATTCCTTTACAACCAAGCTTATAAGCGAGAGTATAAAGTCTTTTTACATCCTCAACCGTATGGGTTTTTGGAGCATTAACTGTCTTTGAAATGGAGGCATCAACATATTTTTGGATTAGTCCCTGGACAGTCACATGATCTTCAGGAGAGAGATCATTTGCTGAGACAAAATAATCAGGTCTTGTTAATTTTCCGGAAGCAACTTCCGCTTCATGTTTTTTAAACCATTGCTCATAAAGATAATGTCTTATAACGTGCTCTCCAATTCTGTCTCGGCGGGTAAACTCGAATTCGTAAACCGGTTCAATTCCTGAAGTTGTATTTGCCATTAAGGAGGTCGAGCCTGTTGGCGCCTGCATCAAAATTACCGAATTTCTGATTCCAAATTTTTTAATATCTTCTTGGATATCTTTTGGAAGCGCTTCTATGAATTTTCCTTTTGGAAAAAGTTCAGCATCAAATTTCTTAAATGACCCTTTCTCACGAGCTACCAGAACTGATGCTCTATAAGCTTCGTCTCTTATGGTTTTGTAGACTTTTTCGATAAATTTCAAAGACGCCGAAGACCCATATCTCATGTGAAGTTTGATAAGAGCATCCCCAAGTCCCATTGTTCCAAGTCCAATTCTTCTCTCTCCTTCGTATTGAGTCTCCCTAATCCCTTCAAAAACGTAAGGATCCATCTCAACAACATTATCTTGAAATCGAACTGCGGCTCTGACCACCTTTTTTAAGCTATTAAAATCAAATGCGCCTTTCCTATCTATATCGCCGCCTTTGACTAATGCTGATAAATTAATTGATCCCAAATTACATACTCCCCAAGCAGGAAGACCTTCTTCTCCGCAAGGATTTACACAATTAATCCTGTTCCAATACCAGTTGTTGTGCCATTTGTTATAGCGCTCCATGAAAACAACTCCGGGCTCGGCAGATTTCCAAGCGGCTTCTGCGATTAAATCCCAAAGAGCCCTTGCGCGAACTCGTTTTTGAACTATTACTTTTTTGCCCAGTTCCTTCCAGCGATATATGTCTCCATCCCAAACTGCATCGTATTCAGGGTCTTTTTTATCAGGAAAGATTAAATCCCAATCTCCATCTTTCTCAACTGCTTCCATAAATGAATCTGATACGCAAACCGATAAATTCGCTCCGTTAATGCGGGATAAGTCTTGCTTAACGGTTATAAACTCTTCAATATCAGGATGCCAATCCCAAAGCATAAGCATTAACGCGCCGCGTCTTGTTCCGCCTTGTTGAATTATGTCTTTTGTTGCAACCGAAAACAGCTCAGCCCAATTACAGGGACCTGAAGAAAAACCATTTACCTTCTCTACCCGATTCCCACGAGGCCTTAATGAGGAAAGGTTGATGCCTACTCCTCCACCTCGAGCCATAATCTCAACCATCTGTTTTAAAGTATCAAGAATTCCTTCCCGGGAATCTTTGGGGCTTGGGATGACAAAGCAATTATAATAAGTAACGGCAAACCCAGTTCCTGCGCCTGCTAAAATTCTTCCTCCCGGAACGTATTTAAATCCGGTCAAAGAGTTGTAGAATTCTTTCTCCCATTTCTTTTGATCTTCTTTTTTTTCAAGTTGCGCTACGGCCTTCGCAACCCTTTTCCACATTTGCTCGGGGTTTTTTTCTACGGGGGTACCTTTTTTATCTTTTAAAGAATATCTATCTAAAAATACCTTCTCGGAAAGTCCTGTAATTTTCATATTTTAAAATAAATTCTAAAGTTTTTAACTAATTAATAAGCTTCTTTAGCTCTTTTTCAAAATCTTCAACGTCCACAAACCTCTTAAACACACTTGCGAATCTTATGTAGGCTACTTTGTCGGCTTTTTTTAGCCTGACCGCTGTCATTTGCCCAATCTTTTTTCCCTCAATTTCGACCGAATCTCCTGTCATAAGCTCCCGCTCAATGTCATCTACTATATTATTTATCTCTTCAAGCGAAACTTTTGTCTTCTCGCAAGCTTTTATTATTCCGCTTCTTAATTTCTCGCGGGAAAATTGCTCACGCCTTCCGTCATTTTTCTTTACTATTAATGTAATATTTTCTATTCTTTCGTACGTCGTAAAGCGTTTTCCGCAAGAACTGCAGGTCCTTCTTCTTCTTATATTTGTACCTTCCTCTGCTACCCTTGTCTCAACAACCTCGGTTTCTGAACTTTTACAATATGGACACTGCATAAATTTAAGGTGCTCACTATATCTAGTGCCAAAATAAATAGTAAAGCACTATATCTGTATAGTCAACTACTAACAAATGTATCAAAATATCCCAATGTCTTTTTTAGCTTCAGATTTTAAAAAGTGACAAAAAGACCAAAATTTGCTGTTAGACAACCAATCCTATCGTTTACAATTCTTGTTCAAAAAAAGGGAAATACACTTATTTGAGGACAGAATCTCTTACTAATTTTTCGTACACACCTAGCCTTCTCTTTTCTTCATCCAATTGGTTTTTGTATTGTGAATCCAATTTCGTCGTTATACTCTTTAAAACATCTTCATGTTTTTTCAATGCTGACGGTAAATTTGCTCTTAAAGAGTCAATATTTTTACCCATTTCTTTGGCTTTTAGAGTTGAGTCAATTGCTTGCTTAAAATAGTTGTTGCTTTTAGAAAAGGTCGTTACAGCCAATGCATCTTTTCCTTTATTT
>JAKAEH010000171.1 GCA_021825955.1 bacterium
TATCAAAGATTTTAAATGTAAAACCCATAAAATCTTCCCAAAGAGATATTTCCGATGTTACTATAATAATAGGGAAGGATATTGTTCCTAATTTCTAATATGTTTATACAGATTGTTATAGGAATTGCAGTTTTATCTTTTATTCTTGCAGTGTGGTCTTTAAGGAATATAAACCAAAAACCCGATACCAAATCTTTAAAGAAAAAGCTTAACAAGGGGAGAATTATATTTCAAAGTCACAAATCTTCTTCGGGTTCATAGTTTTCATTTTCGTCTTCCTTGTCTTCTTCCTCTTGTTTTCGCAGTGAATTTTTAATTTTTCCGTTTTTGTCAAAAGCAAGCGAATTCTCTCCGGCTGCTAAAAATGATGGTTGGTCTTTGTATTTAGAAGATCTTTTAATTTCTTTAATAAAAATAACAAGATGATGTGGATTTGCAGATTTTACGAAAGCTTCATATTTATTGCCGCTTTTCAAAAATTTTATAAGTCTTTTTCCTATATCATCCGGCAATACTCCTATATATTGGTTTTCATCTGCAAGGACGAAGATTTTGGACCTTTTAATGCAAAGGTAAACAAACTGTCCTGTTCTTAATGTTTGGATTGTTCTGGGTTGTGCAGTATTAACCAATTCAATTACTTTTGTTTTTCCGGTTTCTTCCAGAAAATTGTGGTTAATTTGTGTAACATTTCCATTTTTGCTGCCCGAAAAGCTTTTTTCTTTTAATCTCTTTATATTTTTTAGGGCTATGGGGTTAAGGGGATCTATATCGAGAACCTTTTGGTACATATTCTTCGCTTCCTTTGCTTTACCGGAAATTGCATATGCAAGAGCAAGACGGTTTAATGTGTCTAAATCATCCGGGTTTTCGGTAAGAAGTTGTTTGTTAAGAAGGATAGCGCTTTTCCAATCGCCGCTTAGTGCTGTTTGTATTGCTTGCAACTTTAATGCTGTCATTTAGGAGATAAATTCGATTGGAAAATTCTACTAAAATTAATTGCAAAAGTCAAGGTAGAAAAGGTATAATATGTTGTTGGAGGAAGGGGAGAATATATGAGTGGACATTCAAAATGGGCACAAATTAAGAGACAAAAAGGTGTAAACGACAAGAAAAGAGGACAAACATTTACCAAACTTGCTAATGCTATCACCATTGCTGTAAGACAGGGCGGGGGAATAGGAGATCCAAATCAGAATTTCAGATTAAGGCTTACAATAGACGCAGCAAGAGCCGCAAACATGCCTAAGGAAAATATAGAGAGAGCAATTGCAAGGGCTCAAAACACAAAGGAAGGGGATTTGGAAGAAGTAATATATGAAGGGTTTGCGCCGGGAGGGGTTTCCATAATCGTAGAAGCGGCAACGGACAATTCTATGCGGACAACCTCGGAAATAAAAAACGTATTTAATAAAGCGGGTGCAAATTTTGGACAGCCAGGTTCTGTTTCCTATCAATTTAAACACGTAGGTGAAATAATAATAAAAAAGAACGGTAAATCATTCGACGACATTTTTAGCGTTGCGGTAGACGCCGGAGCAGAGGATTTAGAGGATGCTGGAGATGAGGTATTTATTTATACGGGTTTGCATGATTTGGCTAAAGTAAAGGATAATCTTACATCGCAAGAGTTGGAAATATTGGAAGCAGGCTTGGTAAGAATACCCATTGTCACGATGCAGGTTACAGAAAAGGATAAATTCGAGAAAATTGCTTCATTTCTAAATACATTGGAAGAAATGGATGACGTACAAAAAGTTTATTCAAATATGGAGATTAACATATGAAAGGCGGTAAAAGTCTTTTTACATTTAATCGTAAATTATCCCGGAATAAAAACCGCAGACTCGATAAGATAAAATTCCTCAACAAAAGACAAAGATTTATACTGTCGGTAATAGTGCTTTCTCTTTGTCTATTTATAACAGAGCATTTCTTAGGAAAATCCGCTATATATATAGTGTTAGGAATTTCCGTTCTAACGGACATACTTTTATTCTTTTCTTTAAAGGGAGATTTGGAGGATAACTTCAATCCTCAAGTTTTTATTCTTCCTTTTTTCTTCAGCCTTGCCTTCGGGCTTTTTTACCTTCTTATTCCGGCCCGTTTATTAACAAGGATCGTAATGACCGGAGTGTACGCAATTGGACTTTACTCTCTTTTCTTAAGCGAGAATATATTTACGGTCTCTTCTATAAGAACAATAGCCCTTCTTTCAAGCGCAAGAACAGTTGCATTTGTTCTTACTTTGCTTTCATATTTTTTCCTTGCAAACGTAATTTTTACATTCCATATTAACGTAATAATTACCCTTTTTATGATCTTTGTATTTACATTTCCCTTAGTACTTAATTCCATATGGATTTATACTCTCGAGAAAGATTTTAGAAAAGATATTCTATGGGTATTTTCGCTTGCTTTATGTTTATTTGAAGTGTCCATTCTATTATGGTTTTGGCCCAGCTCTCCTACGGTCATAGCGCTTTTCTTAACGGGGATTTTCTACAGTATTGTAGGTTTATCTCAGGCTTGGTTTGAGAAAAGACTTTTTAAAAGTGTAATTTTGGAGTACGTATGGGTTGCATTTGTAGTATTCGTAGTGCTGGCATTATTCACAACCTGGGGATAAAGCAGGGTAGTGTGACTTCTTATTTTTAGGCCATTCTTTTAAACTGCCGGATAATTATAGCCTCAAAAAAAATAAAAAATTTATAATTTAGCCTCGTTTTTTCGGGAAAAAATTACGACACCGCAAAGCAGGGAAGAGAGAAGTGGTATTTTATAATTAAAGCTAAATTCAAATAGGATGATATAGTTTGATACTCTAACTTAATTTATTATAGGACATTTCTTACAATTAAAATGTGGATAACTATAT